>JACQGS010000223.1 GCA_016199405.1 Chloroflexota bacterium
ACATTTCTCTTACGGAATCAGATCTGAAATTGGGTAGCAGGGCAGCCGCGCTGCCCGTTTCAGAAACACCCAGCGCGGCTGGGCTGCCACCCGGTTGATTTATTTTTACAGGAGGAAAATTGTGATCAAACGCGTCGAAATCAACTATCGCGGCATCTTTCAAAAGAGTCTCGCCAAAAAGATCGGCAGTGATATCGTAATTATCGCGAGCCGCATGGGACGCGTCGGTATGTCGAACGGACGCTATAGCGACGCGCCCGAACGCAACGGCATCCCGTGCAAGTATTTTGCTTTCATCACACACGATCTGGCGGAAGAAGAGTTGGAAGCCGAAGCCGGCGCTAAACTCGACATTGACGAATGCGATCTCTCGGTCGTGCTCGACGATACGATGTGCAAAGGCGTCGAGCCGTGGGGCTGGCATGGCATTCGTCCGATCAACGAAAAGGTTTCCAACGGCAGCACGCTGCTCGTCGTTTCGAAACACGATCACGCGGAACTGCTCGATTTCGTCGGCAGCAAAACGTTCGATTGGAAATTGGCGACCTATGACGGCGAACCAAGTCTGGCGGGACTGTGGGTGAATAAAGACGACCTGACCCACGAGCGAACGCTCGGCGCGATTGCCGCGGCGGATCCCGATATCATCGGCATTGAAGCCGTCGAAAAGTATTTGAACGAAAAGAATCCGAAAGAGCCGCATCGTGCGCAAGCCGCGCGCAAAGCGTACGACGAGGTGCTTGAAAAAACCAAGGCGATCAAACCGGGGATGGGCGTAAAATGGCAGCATCAAGTCCCCGTTCTCCCCAAATGGAAAGAGTTCAATGAGGGCTCCGCGGTTCCCGCCGTCAAACGCGGATTCAAATTGGGACCGCTCGGTCAGCAGCGCAACCCGCAATTCCAACGCGGCACGACGAAAACCCAGCGCCCGGTCGTTCGCTTTGATCTCTGCACCAAATGCACGCTCTGCTGGCTCGAATGTCCGGACGAATGCTTCGATCCGACCGACGATGGCTTGTACGATATCGCGTATTCGTACTGCGTCGGCTGCGGCAAATGCGCGGACATCTGCCCAGTGAAAGAATGCATCGTGATGGTGGATGAATTGCAATTCGAGAATGACGCGAGTCCGTGGACGGCGTACAAAAAAGATCGCGGCGCGTACGCGGACTGGGCGGAGAAGAAAAAGAGCAAAGGCCGCTACATTCACCCGTACATCACCGGGCGCGGGCTGGAATATGTTAAAGGCGAAGTGGTGCCATTGGATGGAAAACGCGGCAGTTCGAGAAGATAAATTGGAAGCGAGAAGCAGGATGTTGGGACGAAGATGGAAGTTAGAAGTTTGATGTTGGAAATGCATTCCAACTTCCAATTTCCAACCTCTAACCTCCAATTTCCACTCTCTAACTTCCATCTTCCAACCTCCATACTGGATGAGAATGAAATCAGGAGATAAACAAAAATGATGACAGCAGAGCGAGTCCACACAGACAGGAAAGTTTACGAACGCGAAGAATTGCTCAACGGATGTCAAGCCGTTGCGCACGGGGTGCGCCTGGCAGACGTGGATGTGATCTCCGCGTATCCGATCCGTCCTTACACCGAGGTGATGGATCAGTTGTCAAGAATTATCGCGGACGGGGAGCTGGACGCGGAATATATTATCGCGGACAGCGAACACTCGCAATTCGAAATTGCCAAACATGCGAGTTCGGTGAACGCCCGCGCGTTTGCGGGAAGCAGCGGCACGGGCTGGTGCTATGGTTTCGAAGCGCTGGTCGTCACCGCGACCGATCGCCTACCGGTCGTTTATATCGTCGGCAATCGCGCGCTCGACGATCCCGGCGCGTTCGGCGTGGAGCATAACGACGCGATGGCAGTGCGCGATATGGGCTGGCTCCTTTTGTGGGTGACAACTCCCCAAGAGGCGCTCGAGCATATTTTGCTGGCGTATCGCATCGCCGAAGACAAGCGCGTGCGCATGCCGCTCGCGCTCGCGATGGACGGCGCGTTCCTGACGCACTCGCAACACATCGTCAAAATTCCGGCGAAAGAGGCGGTCAAAAAATTCTTGCCTCCGTACGATCTGGGCGCGGGACGCTTGCATCCCGACAATCCCATTTCCATCGCGCCGCAGGTGAACGAAGATTGGGTCATGGAAATTCGCCGGCAAAACTGGGAAGCTGCAAAGCGCGCGCGCGGTGTGATCAAAGAAGCGTACAAGGAATTCAATGCGATCTTTGGTGAACGCTATTCGAATCCGTACTTTACGGAATTCATGACCGAGGATGCCGACGTTGTTTTGATCGGGCTAGGGCAAATTGCCGCGGCAGGGCGAACGGCTGCGAAGCGATTGCGCGAGAAGGGGCAGAAGGTTGGGTATATTGGTTTGCGCTGGTTCCGTCCTTTCCCCACACTCGAGTTACGCGAGGTGCTCAAGCGATTCAAGGCGGTCGGCGTGATCGATCGCGATTTTGCGCACGGCTCACCCGATGACGGCGGCGTCTTGCTGCACGAGATCCGTTCGTGTCTTTATCCAGCCAAGAACCGCCCTGCGGTGACTAACTTTATCACCGGTCTCGGCGGACGCGATGTTTCGATTGACGACTGCATCAAGATGTTCGGCATCACCCAAAAAGCAATGACAGACGAAAAGTTGGACGATTACGTGACGTGGATTGGGGTTAGAGAATAGAGATTGGAGATTAGAAGTTAGAGATTGGAAGTTAGAGCGCATTTCCAACTTCCAACATCCAACTTCCAATTTCTAGATCAAGGAGGCAACCATGGCAACTCAAGAAATGATCACATACGACAAGATCAAAGGCGTTCACAACATTCCGCTGGAAGAGTTTTACACATCGGGTCATCGCACTTGTCAGGGCTGCGAATCGGCGACGACGATGCGCGGCTTTATCAAAGCCGCGGGTCCGCGCTCGATCGTCACAGGTTCGACCGGATGCATGTACGTCGCGAACACTTCGTACATGACGACGCCGTGGATCGTGCCGTGGATGCACACACAACTCGGCGCGAGCGGATCGTCCGCGATTGGAATGGCTGCCGGCGTGCGCGCGCTCAAGCGCAAAGGCAAAATCAAAGACGAGCATATCAACGCGATCGCTTTCTGCGGCGATTTGGGCGGCGGCGATATGGGCTTGTCCGGAATTTCCGGCGCGCTCCAGACCAATTACGATTTGCTCATCATTATGTACGACAATGAATCCGCGGCGAATACGGATATTCAGGCGACCGGCTTGACGACCTACGGCGCGCAGACTACATTCACGCCGCCCGGAAAAAAGACCCGCATCATGCAAAAGCGCTGGAAGAAAAACGTTGCCGGCATGCTCGCGGTCGGTCATCCCACCTGCAAATATATCGCGACGGCGTGCGCGACGTACCCGCCGATGGACTTTCTCAACAAAGTCCGCAAAGCCTTGGCGATTGGCGGTCCGACGTTCATTCACACGTATGATCCGTGCCCCAAGGGCTGGGACTATCACCCGCGCTATTCACACGAGCTCGGTGAGTTAGGGATCAAATCCGGTTTGTACCCACTGTACGAAATCGTCGAAGGGCAAGTCACTTACACTTACGACGCGCGCCCGAAAAAGAGTCGCATCCCAGTGAATGATTTCCTTTCGAAGCAGGGACGCTTTGCTCACCTGATTCAAGAAGATATCGATTACATCCAAAAAATGGTCAACCAAATGTGGGACGAATGGGAAATTCCGGGCATCGCGCCGCTCAAGGGCGTTTTGAAATCGAAATAGGTTTCGCCCCCATGTCAGAGTTGCATTACCCGTGCCAGAAATGCATAGGGTGTGATCCGCGCGCGCGTCCCCAGATGAAGCTATCAAGACAATCGGCGTTGGAATAATCCTAGAACCACTCGCGTCAACCTCCAGTCTCACGCGCGCGTACAAGCCGCGCAATTTTGACAAAGGCAAATGTCGCGGCTAGAATCCGTTTGAGCCAAAAGGAGGCACCATGCCGTTTCGTCTTGAACCCCTCGACCTCGTTTTGATCTTAATCGCCGCGCTTTTGCTCTTTGGACCCAAGCGCATCCCGGAAACCGCGCGCGCGATAGGCAAATCCATCCGCGAATTTAGAGAAGCGATTGCCATCAAAGACGAGCCAGAACCGGAAGCGCGTGCCAAAGTCGCGGCTCAAAAACCCGGGCAAGAACCTGCAGTGAGCCGTGCCGCCCCCGCCGGCAAAGACGAGCTAGAGCCGACAACCCACCAAACAACGGAAAAAATTCAGAGCGGCTGATGCGTTTTTGCCGCCTGCCGTTCGCGCGCAGCGCGTTCTATTTTCTCTTTTGCCTCGCCGCCGCGCGTTGCACAATCCCCACTCCCGAATTGCTGACGCCCGCCGCGCCGCCGGTTATTACGGTTCTGGTTGTCGCGACGAATGCGCCAACCCTCACTCCAACGGCAACCCAAACTATTGCGCCCACTTTCACGCGTGCGCCGACGCCCACGCCGCGCCCGCGCGCGACCGTCACGCGGACTCAAACCGTCGCCGCGCCGGCGCCGATCGTGTGGGATGCGCGCCTCGACAAGTTGGGCATTCAACTGATTCCCGCGTCAGTCAGTCCTGGGGAGTTGTATTGGCGTTTGACCAAAGCCGAATTCTGGGATGAGAAAGAGCGTCAAGGCAAGCATCACATCTTTGTGAATGTCTTGGATGAACGCGGCGTTCGGATTATTGGACAGAAAGTGATCGTCGAATGGCCCGATGAGAAACTCGTTCTGGTCACAGAGGATAAACCCGCGCCCGAATACTCGGCAAACTACCCGCTCGACATCAATCACTATCCACCTTGGGGGACGTTAGGTACATTCACCGCATCGGTTGACGGATTGCAAAGCGACAAGGTCGCGGGGATGGGATTGCCACCGATGAACATATTTGTGGTTTACCTGCTGACGTTTCAGCGCGCCATCGGCAGATAAGGAGCGATCCATGCGATTACTCGTCGTCTCCAATCGGCTTCCGATCATCGTTCGGGAAGAAAACGGACAAATCCGCGTCGAAGAAAGTGTTGGCGGTCTTGTTTCCGGCTTGAGCGCATATCTCGATTCACTCAAAGGAACGTCTTTCGCCTCGATGGATTACGTTTGGGTCGGGTGGCCCGGCGCGACGATTGACCCGAAAAATATCGAGCCCGTCCGTGCGCGCCTCGGGGAATTGCGTGCCCATCCGGTTTTCCTATCCGAAGCCGAGATGGACCAGTTCTATTTTGGCTTTTGCAACAAAACCATTTGGCCCCTCTTCCATTGCTTTCCGGCGTTCACCCACTTTGACGCCGAATATTGGAATTCTTATCAAAGCGTCAACGAAACTTTTTGCCGAGCGGTGCTGGAAATTCTCCAGCCCGGTGACATTGTTTGGATCCACGATTATCACTTGATGCTTCTGCCGCGCCTATTGCGCGAACGCGGCAAAGACATTCCGGTTGGTTTCTTTCTCCATATCCCCTTTCCACCGTTTGAAATCTTTCGCCTTTTACCCAACGCGTGGCGAAAAGGAATTCTGGAAGGCTTGCTCGGCGCCGATCTCATCGGATTTCACACGCACGACTATCGTCAGTATTTTTTGCGGTGCGTTCTGCGCGTCCTTGGGCACGAACACCATTTGGGACGAATTTATTACGACGAACGAGTCATTAAGGCGGACACTTTCTCGATGGGAATTGACTTTGAACGTTATTTTACCACCGCCGCGAGCGCGCCGGTGCAAACAGCCAAGCAAGAACTTTTGAATTCGCTCAGTACCTTCAGGGTCATTCTATCCGTTGACCGGCTCGACTACACCAAAGGGATAATCAATCGCCTACTGGCGTATCGAATGTTTCTGGAAAAATATCCGGAATGGCGCGGCAAAGCCGTCTTGATTTTAGTGATCGTCCCTTCCCGCATCGGGGTGGAGCAATACCAATCAACCAAACGTGAAACCGAAGAAATCGTCGGTGAGATCAATGGCATGTTCGGTAGCATCGCCTGGACGCCAATTCTCTATCAATACAAGTTTTTGCCTTTGGAGCCGCTGGTAACTTTGTACGCCATCAGCGACGTGGCGCTGGTAACGCCATTGCGCGACGGAATGAATCTCATCGCCAAAGAATACATCGCCGCGCGCGCGGGTACGACCGGCGTTTTGGTCTTGAGCGAAATGGCGGGCGCGGCGAAAGAACTCAGCGAGGCGGTCATCATTAATCCGAACCACATTGAAGAAATCGCCGCCGCGCTCAAGATCGCGCTGGAAATGCCGGCGGCAGAACAGATCCGGCGTAATCGGATGATGGCAGAACGCCTCCAGCGCTATGATGTCGTCCACTGGGCTGACGATTTTGTTCAAACCTTGCTCGCGCTCAAGTCCGAACAGAAAGAATTCGCATTCAAATACCTAGAATCGGTCACGACCGCACAACTCGTAAGCGATTTCCGCCAAGCGCGGCGCCGCCTTTTGCTTTTAGATTACGACGGAACGTTGGTGCCATTTGCTGAACAGCCCTTGCTAGCGGTCCCTTCCGAGAGTCTCACCGATCTGTTCGAATCGCTCGTGCGGGACCCTCGAAACGAAATCGCTCTCATTAGCGGGCGGGATCGCGAGACCATGGAAAAATGGTTTGGAAAAACTGGCATCCATCTGGTCGCAGAACACGGGGTCTGGATCAGAGAAAAAGAGTCTGCGTGGCAGATGATCAAACCGGTGACCAACGAATGGAAAGCCCAGGTTATTTCGCTCCTGTTCCGCTATGCCGACCGGGTTCCCGGCTCATTCGTGGAAGAGAAAGAATTTTCCGTCGCGTGGCATTATCGCGCCGCCGATTTAGAACTTGGCTCCTCGCAGGCAAAGGAACTGACCGACGACTTGATCCACTTTGCTGTGAACAAGGACGTTCAGGTTTTGCAGGGAAGCAAGGTGGTGGAGATAAGAGCGGCGGGAGTCAACAAAGGCAAGGTAGCGGAACATTGGATTTCCAAGGGTACCCATGATTTCATCTTCGCGGCGGGCGATGATTTGACCGACGAAGATCTCTTCAGGGCGCTTCCTTCCACCGCTTACTCCATTAAAGTTGGAATGACCGCGTCCTATGCAAGATTCAACCTCTCTGATCATCAAGAAGTGATTCGAATCCTACGGCAACTCGGAGAGATGACATGAAACCCATTCGTATCCAGTTAAAACTTGGCGCGCGTGAAATTGCATAGATACTCTGATTCAAACCGCCCGCGCCTAATCCAGCCCACGCTCCAAATCCGCGACGATATCGTCCACATCTTCCAACCCAACCGATAAGCGCACCAACCCATCCGTAACGCCTTGCGATTCGCGTTCCGCGCGCGAGACCACGCTATGCGTCGTCGACGCCGGATGGACGATGAGCGTGCGCGTATCGCCCAAACTGACCGCCAGCGAACACAACTTCACGGCGTTCATCAAGTGCGCGCCGGCGTCCAAGCCGCCGTGCAACTCAAAGCAAACCATTCCGCCAAACCCGCGCATTTGCTTTTGCGCGAGCGCGAATTGTGGATGCGATTCCAATCCCGGATACGAAACCCATTTCACCGCATGCTGCTTTTCAAGATGCCGCGCGACCGCGAAGGCGTTCGCGTT
This sequence comes from Chloroflexota bacterium, assembly GCA_016199405.1. Classification (GTDB taxonomy): domain Bacteria; phylum Chloroflexota; class Anaerolineae; order UBA4142; family UBA4142; genus JACQGS01. The sequence continues at coordinate 7,633 of JACQGS010000223.1, forward strand.
GTGCCGCTCCATTCGTAACGGCAACGTTTGAATGCCGCGCAGGATCAAATAGGCGTTGAACGGCGCAAGAATGCCGCCGAAAAATCTTAGCGGCTCGTCCGCACAGCGCTTGATAATCTCACGACTGCCCGCGATCACGCCGCCGACCGCGTCGCCGTGCCCGCCAAAATATTTCGTCGCGCTGTGCACGACGACATCAATTCCGAAATCGAGCGGGCGCTGATTGATCGGCGTTGCAAAGGTATTATCGCAAATCGTCGTGATGCCGCGCGATTTTGCCAGCGCGGCAACCGCGCGTAAATCACACAGCGCGAGAATCGGATTGCCGGGCGATTCAAGATAAATCACTTTGGTATTGGGTTGAATCGCGCGCTCAATATTTCGCGCGTCGGTCGCGTCCACAAAAGTTGTGGCGATGCCAAGCGCGTGCAATTCGCTTTGCATGAGATGAAAAGTGCTCGGATAAATTGCTTTTGCCGCGACGATGTGATCGCCGGCGCGGACAACGTTGAGCAGCGCGGTCGAGATCGCCGCCATGCCGCTGGCGGTCGCGAGCGCGGCTTGCGCATTTTCGAGCGCAGCCACGCGCGTTTGCAAGATGTCGACAGTCGGATTGCCCCAGCGCGAATAGACGTAGCCGGCTTTTTCGCCGGCAAAAATCGCCGCGCCTTCTTCGGCGCTGCCGAGAAAAAAAGTGTTTGCCAAATGTAATGGCGGCACGAGCGCGCCGGTTGCCGGATCCGGCGCTTCGCCGGCGTGAATGGCGAGCGTGTTAATGCCGAATTGATTTTCCATTACCACTTACATTTTTTCTCTCAACGCCACCGCTTCGCCGATCAAATCCAAGACATCATCTACTTGGAATGGCTTGTGCACGACGCGATCGACGCCGCTCTCTTTCACTTTGCGCGAATCCAAATCGGCGGACCAGCCCGTCATCAACACCACCAAGACTTTGGGTTTCACTTTTTTTATTTCGCGCGCGACATCCCAACCGGACATTCCGGGCATTCCCAAATCGGTGACGACTAGATCGAATGCGTTCTCCTTGAAGCGCGCCACGCCCTCGGCGCCACCGCCGGCGACAATAACGCGATGCCCGCGAAATGCGAGAAATTTGGCGACCACATCACGGATGGTCGGCTCGTCGTCAATAATCAAAATATTCGCGGCTTGCGTGGGCGGTAGGGTCGCTTTTGCCGGCGCTTCGCTTCCGCCCGCTTCCAGCGGCAACGCCAGCGTAAAGGTCGTGCCCCGTCCGCTCGTGCTGGCAACCTCGAACGCGCCATTATGCTGTCCGATGACGCGCGCGGCAACACTCAAACCCAAACCCGCATGGCCTGCGCCCTTGGTGGTAAAAAACGGATCGAAGACACGCCGGCGCAGTGCCTCCGGCATGCCATCGCCGGTGTCCGTCACCGCAACAATCAGTTGTCCAGCTTTGCGCGCGGTCGAGAGCGTGATCAGACCGCCGCGCGGCATCGCTTCAATCGCGTTCAGAATCAATTCGATAAAAACTTCGCGCAATTCGGATGGATGCGCCAACACCGGCGGCACGTCGGCGAAATCTTTCACCACGTCAATCACCACGCCATTCGATTCGGCTTGATCGCGCCAATAGAAACGCGTAATCTCGGCGGCTTCGCGCAAGAGTTGGTTCAGGTCGGTGGGCGCAAATTTTTCTTCGCGCGACGTGCGCGCAAATTCCTGCAAACGCCGAACCGTCTGCGCGCCGCCGGCCGCCGTCCGCTGAATCTCTTGCAGTTCGGAGCGCCAATCCTCTTCATGCACACGCTCCGCCAGTAGTTGGGCGCGCCCGAGCACGCCGGCAAATGCGTTGTTAAGCGAATGCGTCGCGCCAATCGCCAATTGTCCGACCGCGCGAATACGCGTGCTCGAAATCAATTGCTCGTGCGCGACTTGGATGTACGCCGCCGCGAGGATTTGGATCGTGCCGTTATAAAGGAGGTCGAGCGCGTGCAGTGCCATTTCGAGCGCCGGACCGGGCGCATACGCACGCGCCAAAAAGGGCAAGCCGCTTTTTTGATACGCGCGCACCAACTGCACCAAGCGATCGTACGCCAAACCGGATTGCGCGATCTGCTTACCCCAATCAATGAAACTGGCGTAATAGGCGCTCAAGTCCGCCGAACGCAATCCGCCAAAAAACAAATCGACCGCGGCTTCTTGAATGCCGCGAATTACGTCCTCGGGCGGCAAGGGCTCGCGCACTTTTGCTTCGCGATAGACGCGCGTCCAGACCGCGATCAATTCATCCGAATAAGGTTGAACGCGCGCGGCGATATCGGCGAGCAGGTGTTGCTGATCGCGCGTTTGCTCTACCACCAAGTCTAGTATTTGATCCGTCAATGCCAAAGGCACTTTCAGCGCGCGTGGTTCAGTCATAAGCATCTCCAAGACCCACCCCATCCGTGCCCTTCGGGCAGTGGATGGGGTGGGTCTAATCCGAAAACACCTGCGTCACCGTCATTCGCCGACCATCCTCACTGACCGCCAGTCCCACGCCGGTCCGTTGATAGCGCAACGAGAAAATATTTTCGCGATGCTCCGGGCTTTTGAGCCAATCGTCCACAAAACGCTGCGCCAGTTCCGCGGTGCTATAACGCGCAGCCACCGTCAGCGCGCTGGGCACAAATCCCGTTTCATTCTTAATCTCGGCAATATTTTCGCCGGCATAGCTATAAGTAAACTTGCTCGCTTGCAAATAGCGCAGCAACGGGTCTTGCCCGGTTTCGGGATCGTGGTGACTGAAATAATTTCGCGCCAGCATATCCCGACTGCGGTCGCCGGCAATGCGCGCCAGCGTCGCATGGGAACGCAACAAGCCGATGCCGCGTTGCGCCCGCGCCGTATTGATACCGTCAATGATCAACCGCGCGGTTTCAAAAAGATCTGCTTTGGGTTGAATTGCCGGCGTGCGCCCGGCGACGATGGTCGGAACGCGTAACTCCCAACCGGTTTGGAGCAGAGACGGATCGCGCGCTAAATCTGGATATTCATCCCCGTTCAACGCGATCAGTTGCTCGACGGTCGTGCGATAACGCGCCGCAATCGCGCCCAACGTATCGCCTTCTTTGACACGGTACGTTTCAAATGCCAGCGACGCCGCCGGCGTGGGCGGGGCGCCGATCAGCGCTTGCACTGCCGCGCAACCCATTAGCCAGAGCGTGGCGATGTTCAAAGCGGCTACGATTATTATCTTGGATTTCCAAACGCGATGCAATGGGATTTGTTTCCTCTATGGTTTGGGGATGCCCCACATCGCCGCGCCGGTCACGGCGAATGAATTCGTCGCGGCGTTGTGAATACGCGTATACTCGCCGGCTTTTTGAAGGTGCCCATCTTTTTTCACGGAAAAGTAAGCATAGCGGTTGTTGATACATCCCGCCGGACAATCGTCCCACCCTTCCCAAAACACCAAATCCCAACCATCGCTTCGCTCGATCACCGTGATGTCGGTCGAACCGCCGATGATGCCGGCTTTGGCTTTGCCAATCTTGGCGACTTCCGGATAACGCGATTTCACCGTGGCAATCGCGGCATCGGCGTTGGCGATGAGTGCAGACGTTGGCGTCGGATCAATCATCACGGAAATTTTCTCCACGCGGCGCGCTTCAAGATAACTCGTGCCGAGCCGCACATAGACTACCGTCGCGCGCAAGCGCACCACATTCCAAACATCGCGCGGCGAATTCAGATCGAAACCGGCGGGCGGCGCGCCGGTCACGTACATCGCGCCGGTCGCATCCGCGATCACCCAATCACTTTTTGATTTCGGCGGATTGCCCTGCGCCTCGCCCAAAATATTCGCGCCGCGATAATAACCGACGACCTCGAACGTGCGACCATCGAATTCGCGCGGCGCGCTCACAATCGGCCCAATCCAATCCGTGAGCGGGAACGCACGCGGCAAGTTCGGCGCAAAGCGGACGCGATAAACGCGTTCGCCTTCGCGAAAGAGCGTGTTCGGATATTGCCGGCTCACCAGCGCGGCAAGCGCGGCGTAGTGCGGCGCGGCGATCGTTATGCCCTCGCCCGCGTCCGCGAGTTTGACGCTCGCGTTCGTCCATTCGCCAATTGGAACGTTCGCGCCGAAATCGCTCGACGCGCCGGCGAGCGTCGCTTGCAAATAGCCGTCGCTCGGCGCAAAGGTTTGCGCGTCCGCCGGTCGGGTTTGCGCGATGCGACCAAATGCTTCCATGAAATTCTGCGGCGTGCCCTGAAAGCCGGCGGCATAAACGCTCACATTTTTTGCTTTGTTCAAATAGACCGTGATGCTCCACGTCGGCATATCGGTGGGCGCGGGCTTGGGATGATAATGCGCGTCGAGTGAAAAGAAACTCGCTTGATTCAGAGAATTCAAAAGCGCTTGGATTTCTTTTTCCGAAACGAAACCGGTTTTCACCACCGCGTCCAAACCGGATGCCGGGCTGACGCGCTCGCCGGCAAAAACGACTAGCCCATCGGCATAAAGCCGGTACGCCGTGACGTGCGCGTTGCGCGGCGTCGGCGCGAAGCCGCCGCTAATATCCGCTTCGATCAAAAGCGCGCGTGGATTTTTGTCGTAACTAATGCGCGCCGGTGTTACCGGTGGCGCGAGCGTCGCGGAAGGCAAAGGCGTCGCGGTCTCTGACGCGGGCAGAGGGGAAATTGGTTCAGAAAAAAGTGTTGGCGTAAGGGTTGGAGCAGCGGTGGGTTCGCGCGTGGGCGGAATCAGACGCGTCGGAGTTGCCAGCGGCGCGCACGCGGAGAGAAACAAAAGCAATCCGATAAACCGCTGCATAAACATCGCGCGAGTATCTTACCACATCCACGTGAGCGCGTCAAAGAATTTTTGATTTAGCCCATCGAACGCGCGCAAAAACATGCGCCTGAAGCAAAACGAGCCACTCGAAATCGAATCGAGTGGCTCTTGCTATTGCAAACTTTTTTTCACACTTTCGGCGGCGCTTTCTTCTCTTGATTCGTCGGCTTCTCGAGTTCTGCCGGCCGATCCGGCGTTCCTTTAGTGACGTCCTGAATCTCTTTGATGGTCTTGCCGAGCGCGCGCCCGAGTTCAGGCAACCGGTTGGGGCCGAAAATGAGCAAGGCGACCACCAGGATGATGACCAAATGAGTGGGTTGCAAACCAAACATTGAGGCGCCTCCTTTTCCTACATTTCATGCCGTCGCTTGGCGCGTTTTGTTGCGGCGGAAAAATTTGCCGATCTCGCCATTCTCCCAAACCACCAACAACGGCGCGGCGTTGAAGATGGACGAATACGCTCCGCTCAAGATACCAATGAAGAGGGTGACCACGAATTGGCGAACCGTTACGCCGCCGAAAAGAATCAACGCGGCGAGCGTAAAGAGCACGGTAAGTTGCGTGTTGATCGAGCGGTCGAGCGTTTGCAAAATGCTATGATTGACAACGGTCTCAAATTCGATGCCGCGCAAGCGGCTCGTGTTTTCACGAATGCGATCGAAGACCACAATCGTATCGTGGACGGAAAAGCCGATCACGGTAAGAAGCGCGGTGAGAAACAGCGAGTCAACTTCCCAGCCCAACGCCAAGCCAAAAATTGCCGCCGCGCCCAGCACGACCAGCACGTCGTGGAGCATTGCGACAATCGCGCAGACACCGTAACGGAACGGCTGCGGCACCCGGCGAAACGCGTACGTGATATAAAGTAAAATGCCGATCGCGGCGATCGCCGCCGCGAAGCCGGCGCGTTCCGCGACTTCCGCGCCAACCGCCGGTCCCACCGATTCCGCGCGTTGTTCGGTGAATTCGCCGATGCTCGTGCGCAACGCATTCTCGATGTTGACCTTCGCATCCGTTGTGAGTTCCTTGGTCCGAATGATCAACGTGTCAGTCCCGGACGGCTGAACGTGCACGTCATTCGCGCTCAAACCGAAATCGCCAAAGACGCGGACGACCTCATCGGTCTTGAACGTCTGGGCTTTCGCAAATTTCAATTCCAAAATCGTGCCGCCGGTAAAATCAATCGCGAGTTTGAACGGCAAGCCGGTCTGGGACCAGGTAATCCCCATCGCGATCAAACCCGGGATAATCACGAGCAGCGAGATCGCAAAGTACCAATAGCGTTTGCCAACAATATTCAGCACGAGTCCTCCGAAATTCAACGAGTCCAGTCCGGCGCGGCGATTACGCTTTTTTCCGCTCGACGCCGAACAACCACATGTTTTCCGTAATCCCCAGATCAATGACCAAACGTAGGAAGGTGCGCGTCACCGTGATCGCGGTGAACAAACTCACCAACACGCCGATCGCGAGCGTCAGCGCGAAGCCGGCGACGATGCTCGCGCCAAAGTTCGTGCCGAACCAAAACAAAATCGCGCAGGTGATCAGCGTCGAGCTGTTCGAATCGCGAATGGAGGGCCACGCGCGCGCAAAGCCGGTTTCGATCGCGAGCACCAGCGTGCGTCCTGCGCGCAATTCTTCCTTCATCCGCTCAAAGATCAGAATGTTCGCATCCACTGCCAGCCCCACCGAAAGAATAAAACCGGCAATGCCCGGCAGGGTCAGCGTCACAAACGAAAAGAAGGGCGGGATGCCGAATTTGTAAATCGCGAAAACGATCAACGAGTAGATGATCAGCGCGAGGTCGGCGAGAAAACCGGGCAAGCGATAGTAAAGGAGCATGAAGAGCATGACGATGATCAAGCCCACCGCGCCGGCAACGATGCTCTTTTGAACCGAGTCGCGGCCGAGCGTAGGACCAATCGCGCTCGATCCTAATACCTTGAGCGGAATCGGCAGCGAGCCGTATTTCAGTTGGACGACGAGACGATTGGCTTCCTCCAGCGTAAAGCGTCCCTCGATGATGCCGCTTCCGCCCGTAATTGCACTGCGAATCACCGGCGACGAGATAACCGTCTTGTCCATCGTGATCGCGAGAAATTTTCCGACGTTGCGGCTGGTGTAATCCGCAAAAATTTTGCCGCCGTCGTCGTCGAATGAAAATTGAATGTACGGTTGATTCGTGGTTTGGCTGAAGGCGACGCTCGCGGAGCGCAAGTATTTGCCGGTCAGCACGGTCCGAAACGTTCCCACAGTGGGAGAAATCGGCGCGGTCGTCGTTATATTTGCGGATGCCGTTATCGTTGCGGTGGGTGACGGAAGCGGCGTCGCCGTCGCGGGCAAAGGCGTAGGCGTCGGCTGTCCCGGAACGACGACGGTCGAAAGCCCGGTCGTGGCAACCTTTTGCCCTTCGTTCAAGCCGGCATCGCCCGCGTCGATAAATTCCAAAAGTCCGGTGCCGCCAAAGGTCCGAATCGCATCGTCCGGATTCGCAATCCCGGGGAGTTGGACGATAATCCGGCATTTGCCGAGTCGCTGAATCAGCGGCTCAGCGACGCCCAAGCCGTTGATGCGATTTTCGACGATGGCTTTCGCCGCTTGCATGGACTCCTCGGTAACGGTTTGGCAATCCGGCGTATCGGCTTCCAGCAAAACTTGCAAGCCGCCCTGCAAATCCAATCCTTCGTGAACGCGAATATCGCGTTTGAACGGACCGAGATCCAAACCGGGATTATTCGGCTGATCAATCCAAGCGGTGATGAGCGTAATAAAGATGACGACGCCAAGCAGAAAATAGTTGCGTTCGCGCATGATGAATTGTTTATCCTCCGACAATCAAACGAAAACGATTATATGTGATGTAAGACAAAGAGGCAAGTTATTCGCCTTTCTTCCCCATCAGCGTCTTGAACTCGATGCCTTCTTTGCGTTTTGCAAAATCCGCGCGCGCCGCCGCGATTATCTCTGCGTCATTCAACAAATCCAACGCGGTGCTTGCCAACGCTTTCGCTGCAACGCGCATGCCCTTTTCGCCGATCGTCGTGCCGGAGCACGCGACAATTTGCCACGAATGCCCCGGCGCGCCGAACGCATAGCACGCCGTCGTCAGCGCAATCGTCGGCACATTCCAACTCACCCAGCCGACATCGGTTGAATAATTGCCTTGCGTCGGCTTTTCCGCCAGCGGCTCGACTTGTTCCGCTAACGGCTGCGCCGGTTTCACCGGCAAATCGCGTTGCGTCTGCCGCGCGAATTCTTTTTCCTCATCCGAAAATTTCGGCGCGCCGACGCTTTCCAGATTTCGCTGAACGATTTCCGCGAGTGGACGATTCGGCAGAACTTCCGGCGATTCGGACTCGACCTCGTATTCCATCCGGGTATCCGTCATCATCGCTGCGCCACGCGCAATATTGACGACGCGCTCGAACAAACGATGCACGTCGAAAAACTTGTTCGCGCGAATGTAATACCACACTTGCGCGCGCGGCGGCACGACGTTCGGCTGACCGCCGCCGTCGGTGATGACGTAGTGAATCCGCGAATCTTCTTTGACATGCTCGCGCAGAAAATTGACGCCGACGTTCATCAGCTCGACCGCGTCGAGCGCGCTTTTGCCTTCGTGCGGCGAGACCGCCGCGTGCGCCGCGACGCCGTGAAATGTAAACCGCGCCGAGACCAATGCTTTGCTGTACTCAAACGTCGTCTTCGTTTCCCCGGCGGCGTGCCACGACAACAGAATGTCCACGTCATCGAATGCGCCTGCCATCGCCATCAGCATTTTCCCTTGACCGGTCTCTTCTGCCGGCGTTCCGTACAAACGAATCGTGCCGTGCGATTTCTCGCGCGCCAAGACATTCTGGACGGCGAGCGCGGCGGCAGTACTGCCCGTGCCGAAGAGCGAATGCCCGCAGGCATGTCCGGCATTTACGCCCACGCGCGCGATTCGTTCCGGCGCGGCTTGCTGGCTCATTCCCGGCAGCGCGTCGAATTCCGCCAGAACGCCAATCACCGGTTTGCCTTCGCCATATTGCGCGACGAACGCGGTTGGCAGATTTGCGACATTCTTTTGAACGCGGAATCCATTTTGTTCCAGCCAATTCGCCAATGTCGCGCTCGATCCGAATTCTTGCAACGGCGGCTCCGCCAGTTCCCAAATAATCTTGTTCACCGCGCGCATCTCGTCTTGGTGCGCGTCAATCCATTTCAACGCGTCTGCTTTCATTGCCACTCCTCTCTGACGTCATTGCGAGAGCTCCACCGCACTATCATTACCAGCGCAGTTTGCGAAGCAATCCCCGAGTTCCAATGGCAAAAAGCGTCACTCCAATTGCGGCGTGGGGATTGCTTCGCTTCGCTCGCAATGACGCAATCATACTTTATTTCTTCTCTGTGCTCCCTGTGTCCTCTGTGGCTAAAACATTCCGCGCGAGCGCGAGCGCCTCCTCACGCGTGTTCACTTCGCCGGCGGCTTGCGCTTCACGAATCGCTTCCAACAATTCGCCCACGCGGCGACCCGGCGCGATTTTCAACTCTTCGATCAACGCCTTGCCGTCAATCAAACGCGGCGGCGCGACGACGGTTTCTGCTGCGTGATAATAGCGATCGAGCAAGCGGTGAATAGTGACGCGCACCTGCGCGTCTGCCGGCGCATCAATCACGGAGCGTTTGCCGCGTTGATCCGCGAGCGACAACGCGCAAACATCTACGCCGACGACATTCGTCGCGCGAAAGTAACGGTATGCGGCGCGATTACTGAGCGTCGGTTCTTCCGCCAGCCAGAGCGGACGCAAATGATGCCGCACGATATCCGTAATCATTTCGAGTTCCACATTGCTGAAACGCATACGCCGCAAAATCTGTGCGACGATTTCTGCGCCGCGCATTTCGTGCCGATAAAAATGAATCTTGCCGTTCTCGCCAATCTCCCGCGTCGCCGGCTTGCCGACATCATGTAACAATGCGGCGAACCGCAAGAGCGTCGCGCGCGTATGCCCGCTCAGAACGCTTTCCGAAAAATGCGCGTTCAGTTGCCAAACGAATTCACCCGTCGCGACGCTCGTGTAGCCGCCGGCTTGAAGATTTTCCAATTCCGCGACGACGCGCAGCGTATGCTCGTACACATCGAATTCGTGCGGCGGCGATTGCGTGACGCCTTTCAGCGCGATAATTTCTGGCAGATACGCGGCGAGCAAGCCTGTCCGATCCAAGCGCTGAAGGAACGCCGCCATATTCGGTAGTGCCAGACATTTCAGCCATTCTTCGCGCGCGCGTTCGGCAACCGCGCGCGCGAGCAGAGCCGCGTCGCGATAAATCAGCGTTTCGGTTTCTGATTCCAATGCGAATTCGAGTTCGCCGGCTTGGCGAATCGCACGGAGCAGGCGCACTGGATCTTTTTGGAACACGCCGTCCGAAACCGCACGGATTTTGCGCGCGCGCAAGTCATCCTGCCCGCGAAACGGATCAATCAAATCGCGCGGGTCGCGCAATTGCAGGTGAAGTTGTTCCGCCGACGCGGTGAGGAGATCGCATCGCCGCGCCATCGCGTTGACGGTGAAATCCCGCGTCGCGAGATCCGTTTGCAAATCGCCGCGCAAGTCCGCAAAATCAACATACTCCTCATCGAACAGCACGCGCGCGACGCCGTGCTCAGCATCCATCAAATAAAATGCCGCGTCGTGCGTGTTGGCAAACGCGCGCGCGAGCACCACCGCATCGTCAGGAATCGCAACATCAATATCCCGCGCGGGCGCACGCGCCAAAAGCTGGTCGCGCACAAATCCGCCGACCAAATACGCCTCGGCGTTCCGTTCGCGAAGAAAATCAAGGACGGTGGTTAGGAGTTTCATTTCAAAAAAAATAACCGCGCATCTTCACGAATTCAGGTTGATCATTTTCCCGGAAGAGTCGCGGATTGATTTTCGCGCTTTCGCGTCCTTTCGCGCTTTCGCGTCATTTCGCGTTTTCGCGTCACTTCGCGCTTTGGCGTCTTTTCGCGTTCTTTTCCTTCACAAACACAATCACTGGCTCGTCTTTGGGGCGTTGGTATCGCGATGCCGCGCGCGCTTGTCGCGAAGTTTCCCCGACGCCGGTCACTTGCCCGCGCACCATCGCGACCCATAGACCGGTGTACGGAGTGAGATCGAGCGATTTTTTCGGGACGCGTTTGCCGCGCGGCGGAGGCATTATTTTTTCCGCGTCTTGAGCGCTTGTTCGACCAGACCGGCGGCTTCACCCGGATAGCGCGCGACTTGCACGCCGGCGCGCTGAAACGCCGCGATTTTTTCCGCGGCGGTGCCGGCGCCGCCTTCGATGATCGCGCCGGCGTGTCCCATTCGTTTGCCGGGCGGCGCAGTTTGCCCGGCGACAAATGCGACAACCGGTTTCGTCATTTGGGTGCGAATAAACTCGGCGGCTTTTTCTTCATCGGTCCCGCCGATCTCGCCGATCAAAACGACGGCGCGCGTTTCCGCATCGCGTTCAAACAATTCCAAACATTCGATGAATCCCAAACCGTGAACCGGGTCGCCGCCAATCCCGATGCACGACGACTGCCCGATGCCCTGCTCCGTCAGCGCGTAAACAACTTCGTACGTGAGCGTGCCGCTGCGCGAAATAATTCCGATCGGACCGGGCTTGCAAATGTTGCCCGGAATAATTCCAACTTTGGATTTGCCCGGCGAAATCAAGCCCGGGCAATTCGGTCCGATCAATTTGGTTTTGCCTTCCCCCAATTTTCGCACGACGCGAATCATATCGAGCACTGGAATATTTTCGCTGATGCAAACGACCAGTTCTACGCCGGCGTCGGCGGCTTCGAGAATCGCATCGGCGGCGACACGCCCGGGCACATAGATCACCGAGGCATTCGCGCCAGTGGCTTCGACGGCTTGCGCGACCGTGTCAAAGACCGGCACGTCCAAAACTTTTTCGCCGCCCATGCCGGGGCGCGTCCCGGCGACGACTTTCGTTCCATACTCGATCATCTGCCGCGTATGAAATTCGCCTTCGCGCCCGGAAATGCCTTGCACGACCAGCTTAGTGTTTTGATCAACCAGAATGCTCACGTCTTTGCCCCGTCGAAAAAAATTTCAACCCGCCCAATTCATCAATCATCCCGCGCACTTGCGCGACCGTCTGCGCGTCCCGCACCCCTGCCCGCACTCCACGCCACTTTTTGTTCTTAGGTAACGCATCCTTGCCCAGCATCAGCGCGATATCGCCGCGCGCGCAGGCAATCCAAAAGTCGACGCGGTACCGCGCGCGACCCTCTTGCACCGTGACTTGCCGCTCTGCCGCGATGCCCTGCGCTTTCAAGGCATTCCAGAGCGCGTCGTCCGCGCCGCTCGCGCCCAGCAAATCGTTGAATTCGACCGCACGCGAGAATTTTTCGCCGGTCGTCCAGAACCACACAAAGCGCCGCTTGATGCGCGAGGCGATCGGTCGCGGCAGAGCGATCACCTGCCCGAGTTGTAGTTTGTAATACGCGTTCCCCGCGCGTGGATGCTCTGCCTCTTCGGGCAACAAATCGCTGCGCCGCGCAAGCTCGTTCCCTTGCACCGGCGCGTATTCGCGGATCGTCCATTTATCGGCGCGGAACGCGCTCGTCAGAAAAAATGCGACATAACGCGCCCGCGAGATTTGTTCGGGCGCGTGCTTGACCGGAATCCGATACCAATGCTCGCGCCGCGCGATTTCCAGATCGCGCGGGTTGTTCATCAACACGACCAGAATGGCGTCATCCGCATCCATTTCAGTTGTCCGCTATTTTCGCGCCGATCTTCCGCGCCGTCGCTTCCATCTCATCCGCGCCGGCGGGTTGGAATCCGCGCGCCGAAGGATCATCGTTGTGATAACGCGGAAAGAGGTGCATATGAAAATGAAACACGTCCTGTCCGCCGGCGCGCTCGTTGCGTTGCGAGACGGTCAACCCATCTGCATTCAATGCCGCGCGCAGCGCGTTCGCCACGACCCGCGCCGCGCGCATCACCGCGCGGCCACTCTCATCGTCGATGTCAAAAATATTGCGGCAATGCTTTTTGGTGACGACCAGCATGTGCCCTTTGGGATTCTGGTTCAGGTCCAGAAAAGCCACCGCGCCGGCGTTTTCATAAACAAATACCGCGGACGCCTGCCGCGCGATGATTTTGCAAAAGATGCAGTCGGAATTCATCTCATCCACGAAGGACACAAAGGGCACGAAGAAAAAATTAATGGTTCTTTGTCAGTGTTGGGCATTACAATTGCTCTAACACGCGCGTCAGCACATCAATCGCGCGTTCGTACTCGACAAGTTCCAAATGCTCATTGGGCGTGTGGTCGAGTGTCGAATCGCCCGGACCGTACGCGACAATCGGACAGTTCCAAATCGGACCGACGATGTTCATATCCGCGGTGCCGGTTTTCAACGTAAACGCGGGCGTGCCGCCTTCCGCGCGAATCGCCGGGAGAAACGCGCGCACGAGCGCGTTGTTCTTGCCCGCGCGGAAGGGCTCCTCTTCGCTCGAAAAAATAATTTTCGCGTCTTTCGCCTCTTTCGCGATTTCGCGTTCGACTTCCACGATCGTCAAACCTACCGGCACGCGCACCCCGATCCGCATTGTCACGCGATCTACAAATCCGTCGTCATCGGTTCGCACGTACCTCAACGACGGATCGAGTTTGTCCACGACGCGCGTTTTATCGCGATTAAATTCTGCCGCGTAACTCGCGACGCGATTCCAAAACTCGACCGCTTCTTCCGTAGCCGCACGCAAATTGCTTGCCGTGTGCGTCATTTCTTTTTCCAATTGGTAATCAATCAGCACGCGCCCTTTGTAGCCAAGCGTGATGCGATCCCAGCCGCTCGGCTCGCCGATAATGCAAAAGTCTGGCTTGTATTGCGTGACGGCGTAGCGCGCGCCTTTCGAGGTCGCGCATTCTTCTTCGACCGCGCCGATGATAACGAGTCGCACATCGTCGCGCTTGACGCGCGCACATGCCGAAACAAAAGTCGCAAGGCATCCTTTCGCATCCACCGCGCCGCGCCCGTACAATTTGCCCTCTTCGATGCGCGGCTCGATGTAGCCATGAAACGTATCAATGTGCCCGAGCAAAACAATTTCGCGCGCGCCCTCGCCCACAATGCCAACCGCGTTGCCGGCTTCATCCATAAACGCGCGAAATCTCAACGCGTTCATTTCCGCGACGAGATAGTTGACCGCGTCGCGTTCTCTTTGCGACGGGCTGTAAATTTTGACCAAGCCGGCAAGAAGGTCAGTTGGATTCATTCGACAAATTCAAAACCTGTTCGATGGTATCCACCACCGTATCAATATCCGATTTCTCGATTACGAGCGGCGGCAACAAACGCAGTACATTCAATCCCGCCGGCAATGCAAGCACGCCGCGCTCCATCAACGCCGCTAAATACGGCGTGACTTTTTGTTTCAATTCAACGCCGAGCATCAAGCCCATCCCGCGCACTTCGCGAATCAGCGGCGATTCGATCCGTTGCAAGCGTCCCAACGCGTACGCGCCCAACTCTGCCGCTCGCGCGGGCAAATCTTCCTTCTCCATAAAATCAATTGCCGCGATGGCTGCCGCGCACGCGAGTGGATTGCCACCAAAGGTCGAACCGTGCAGCATCGGTTCCAATTTCCTCACCCGCGCGCCGATCATCACCGCGCCCATCGGCAAGCCGCCGGCGATTGACTTGGCGACGCAGACCAAATCGGCTTGAAGATCAAAATGCTCGGACGCAAACATTTTGCCAGTGCGTCCAAACCCCGTTTGCACTTCATCGACAATCAGCAACGCACCGCGCGCCCGGCAGAGTTCTTGCAAGCCGAGCAAAAATTCGCGCGAGCCCGGGCGCACGCCGCCCTCGCCTTGCACGACCTCGACAATCACCGCGGCAGTTTCGTCCGTAATCGCTTCGCGCGCTTTCTCGAGATTATCGAAAGGGATGTGCGAAAAGCCGGGCACGAGCGGCTCGAACGGCTCGCGATATTTCGGCTCCCACGTGGCGGAGAGCGCGCCCATCGTACGTCCGTGAAAGCCGCGCATCATCGCGACCGTTTTCTTTCTGCCGGTGCTCCAGCGCGCAAATTTCAGCGCGGCTTCAATCGCCTCGGTGCCCGAATTGCAGAGATAGACGCGGTCGGCGTGATTCGGCGAAATCGCCGCGAGTTTTGCTTCGACCGCCGCGCGCTTGTCGTTATAAAAAATTTCGGTGAGCGAGATGAGCGTGCGCGCTTGCTCGGCAATCGCGTCTGCGACCGCGGCATTCGCGTGGCCGATATTCGCGGTGCCCTGCCCGCCGACGCAATCAATATATTCTTTGCCGTCGTTGTCCCATACGCGCGCGCCCTTGCCGCGCACAATCGCGATGGGGCGTTTGGTGTAGAGACCGGATGTATGTTTGGATTCGAGTTCTTGGATGGTCATAATTCCTCAATCATCGGGTAGAGGGCAGCCGCGCTACCCGTCACCATTCCGCCCAGCGCGGCTGGGCTACTACCCAATCCTATCGCGTTACAATAAAATAAACCCCGACAAACGTCACTCCAACACCGAACACCCAACGCCAAGTGATTTGTTCGCCGAGAATCGTTATGCCCAATGCCGATGCCAGCACGAGCGCGGACAAGCGAATCGCCGGCGCGGCAACGGACAAATCGCCGCCGCTCGAAAAAGTGCGCGATAGAAAAACAACGACGAGCGCAAAGCAAACGCCGACGAGACTCGCCGCGATCAACCCTCCAGCCGTTACGCGAAAATCCGCACCCGAAAATTTCTCCGACGCGACCCAAATCGCCGCGACGATGAGCGCGGCTCCCGCATACACGAGGGTCCCGAGTTGATTGCTAATGCGCGTCGAAGCCACTTTCAAGAAAAAATCCGCGAGCGCGAGAAAGACGAGCGCGCCGAGCGCGTAAAGGAACGTAGATGTATTCAATAAATCTACCCGTTGAAAGCGTGTATGCGTTTGCGAGTGCGAGCGGTTACTCACGCACTCACATACTCACACACGCATTCCTCAGTCAATCACCGTGCCCTTACCTTCCAACGCGCGCATGAGCGGCTCTGCCGTACGTCCATCCGCGAAAATTACTTGGCTCACACCCAACCGCAATGCCTCACTCGCGCCCAATACTTTTTTCTTCATCCGCCCTTCCGCGAAATCAATACTCTGCTCGATGCGGCTTTTGTCAATATGCATAATCAAACTCGATTCGTCCGGAAAATTCCGCAGCAAACCGGGCACGTTCGTCAGAATAATCAATTGCTCCGCGCCAAGCGCGCCTGCGACCATCGCGGCGGCGCGATCGCCGTCAATATTCATCGCGTCGCCTTGATGGCTGATCGCGAGTGGCGCAATCACCGGAACATATCCGTTTGCCAAGAGCGCGCGCAGTAGATCTGCGTTTACTTTTTCAACTTTGCCGGTGAAATCATCCCGCAAAATTCTTTGCTTGCCATTTTCAACGATTCGAATCGCATCTTTGCGTGTCCCTTCGAGCAATCGCCCATCCACGCCGGACAAGCCCAGCGCATTCACGCCAAGTTTCTGTAGCCGCTCGACGAGGAACGTGTTGATTTTGCCGCATGCTGCCATCACGTAAATTTCGAGCGTTGCGTAGTCGGTGTAGCGCGATGTAAATCCTTGCGGCGATGTAACGTGTTTCGCCGGCGTTCCCAATTTGTCGCCGAGCGCGTCGGCTTCGTTCCCGGCACCGTGCATCACGACGATTTGTTTTCCGGTTTTAGTCAGCGCAGCAACGTCCGCGCATACGGCGTCGAGGTCAATGCCACGCGAGCCGCCGATTTTGAGAACAATCATTTTCGATTTATGATTCGAGATTTAGGATTTATGATTTGGACGGCGCACGGCTGCTTTGGTTGTCTTGTGAGTTGCCGCAAAAATCGCAGTGAGTTCGTTTGCTTCTTGAAGAAGACTTACGACACGCTTGGACGGAATCAACTTGCTGTCAACAATAATCTCCGTCCAATAGCCAGACTCGTCCGTCTCTTCGAGAACCACACCAATCTTGTTGCTAAAATCCCGCGGAGAGCGCGCCCGCAACGCGGCGCGATAGTTTGCACCAACCGAAGTGCCGGAGCGTATTAGCTGCGATGCAATTACATTGCCAACGCGATTCTCCGGCAATGCAACCGCCAAGTTAATCGCTCGTAACGCAAACTGCTTCGTCCGTTGCTTCATGATCTCTTTGGTCATTTCAGACATATTTGCCTCCTCCATCATAAATCTAAAATCAGAAATCATAAATCCTAAATGGGATGCAGTCCCGCAAACTCCAACCCCGCCGTCTCTTCAAACCCACACATCAAATTCATCGCTTGCACCGCGCTGCCGGCGGCGCCTTTCATCAAATTGTCAATCGCGCAGAGCGACACCACGCGGCAAGTTGTTTCATCGTACTCAAAGCCAACATCGGCGTAATTTGTGCCGGACAGAATTTTCGGTTCGGGATAGCGATAAATGCCGGCTTTATCTTTGACGATGCGGATAAACGGCTCATCGCGGTACGCCGCGCGGTACGCTTTCCACAAATCCTTTTCGGTCGTTCCGTTTTTCAAAAAACAATGCGCGGTCGCGAGCACGCCGCGCACCATCTCAATCGAAGTAATCGAAAGATGCGCATTGCGCAAACCCAACTCTTGCTCGACCTCGCCGGTATGCCGATGCCCGACCGGCGCGAATGAACGCACCGAGCCACTGCGTTCGGGATGATGCGACGCAAGCGATGGCGAATTGCCGCCTTCGCTCGACCCGACCTTGATATCCACGATAATCGCACGCGACGCATCGAGTAAATCCGCGCGCGCGAGCGGCAGGAGTGCGAGGATCGATGCTGTTGCATTGCAACCGACGCCGCTTATGTAGTGCGTATTACGTATTGCGTCGCGGTGTAACTCAGGCAAACCGTACACGAACTTGGACAGCCACGCGGGGGCGCGGTGCGCCTCGCCGTACCATCGCGCGTACGCGGCAGCATCGCGCAAACGGAAATCGGCGGATAGATCGATCAGGCGCGGCGCAAGCGCGGCGAATTTCTCGATCTGCTTTTGCGCTTCGCTGTGCGGCAGCGCGAGAAACAAAACGTCGCACGATTCGATTTGGTCAATCGCCGTGAATTGCAATTTCGCGCGCGCGCGCAAATTCGGATGGACGTTGTAGAGATACTCGCCGACGCGCGATTCGGAAGTGACTTGGCAGAGTTCGACTTGCGGATGCGAAAGCAAAATGCGCGCCAACTCCCCGCCGCCATATCCCGAACCGCCAATGATGGATGCTTTAATCATATCCGCAGCTCGCAATGACATCATGCACTACAAAACTTACTCACCACTTCATACAACACGCGCGCGCCGAATTCCAAATTCTCAATCGAAATTCGCTCATCGTGTCCATGAATGCGCGAAAATTCGCTCATCGGCGCGAACATCGGCGCAAAACCGTACACGTGCGTACCGAGTTTCGACACATGCCGCGCGTCCGTCGCGCCGACGACGAGATACGGCAACAACGTTGCGTTTGGCTCGTGTCGCGTAATCACGCGACGCATCGTTTCAAAAAGCGGCGTGTCACTCGATGATTCGCGGCCGGGGTTATCTCCTTTGAATTCAAGTTCAACATCGCCATCCAGAATCGTTTTCAATTCTGCGCGCAGTGTCGCCGCGCTTTGCCCGGGTAATATGCGCGCATCGCATTCGGCTTCGGCAACGGAAGGAATGACGTTGATTTTCGAGCCGGCTTTGAGGATCGTCGGCGAGACGGTGTTGTGCAACGACGCATACAACATCGCGCGCATGCCGTCATCGAGCGGGAGGTTTTGCAACGCCGCCGCTGATTTTTTCGGATCGAGCACCTCGCGCAATGCCGCGTCGTACGGCTTGCCGAGCGCGCTGCCGATCGCTTCGACAAAAGTTTTCACCGTCGGGACGACGCGCATCGGCAATTCCGCCGCGCCGATTTGCTGGACGGCGTGCGCGAGTTTGACGACGGCGTTATCGCGATGCGGCATCGAGCCGTGACCCGGCGCGCCGCGAGTGCGCATCACAAAACGCGCAGTGCCTTTTTCGCCGGTCTGGCATGTGTAGAATCGCTTGCCCATAATATCCATGCCCGACCCGCCACCTTCATTGATTGCGTATTCCGCGCGAATCAAATCCGGATGATTCTTGACCATCCAGCCCGCGCCGTAAACGCCGCCGGCTTCTTCGTCGGCATTCGCCATGAAAATCACGTCGCGCGCGAGCGATTTCTTTTCGCGCGCGAGCAAAAGCATTACCATGATTTCGAGCGCGGCGAGATTTTTTGTATCGAGCGCGCCGCGTCCGTACAAATATCCATCCGCGATCTCGCCGCCAAACGGCGGATGCGTCCAGTACGCCGGCTCCGCCGGCACGACATCGAGATGCACCATCAAGAGCAGCGGCGCGGCGCGCCCATCGCCTTTCAGGCGCGCAACGAGGTTGCCGCGCCCCGGCGCGGATTCGAGAATCCGCGATTCGATGCCATCGCGTTTCAAAACACCGGCGACGTATTCCATCGCGGGCGTTTCATTGCCGGGCGGGTTAGTCGTATCAATGCGAATCAGGTCTTGCAACAGCCGCGCCGTTTCGTCGCGGATGGAATTCCAGTTGATTGTCATTGTTGAAATCCGATTACGAATTACGATTTTCCCTTCGCCGCCGCGACCGCCTTCTGTGCGCCTTCTTCGAGCGTCTGCGCGGTAATCATCTGCGCGCTCGCAAGAATGCGGCGACCTTCCTCCGCGTTCGTGCCGACGATGCGCGCAATCATCGGCACATTCGTTTTGATTTCGCGCAAGCCGTCCACGACGCCGCGCGCGACTTCATCGCCGCGCGTGATGCCGCCGAAAATATTAATGAGCACCCCTTTGACATTCGCATCCGACAGAATAATTTCGAGCGCGGTTTTCACTTTTTCCGAGCGCGCGCCGCCGCCAATATCGAGAAAATTCGCCGGCTCGCCGCCATAGAATTTGATCACGTCCATCGTCGCCATCGCCAAGCCCGCGCCGTTCACCATACAGCCAATATTACCATCGAGTTTGACGAACGATAAGCCGGCTTTGCGCGCGGCGCGCTCGGACGCGTCTTCTTCGTCGCCGTCGCGCAATGCTTCGAGGTCGGGATGGCGGTAGAGCGCGTTATCGTCCAAAACGATTTTGCCGTCCGCCGCGATGAGCCCCCCGTCTTTCGTCACCGCGAGCGGGTTGATTTCCGCGAGCGACGCGTCGGTATCGGCAAAGACGCGATAGAGCGCGCGCGTGATCGCCGCAAAATCGTTGACCAGATTTTTGTCCAGTCCGATTTTGAACGCGACGGCGCGCGCTTGAAAATCCTGCAAGCCGAGCGCGGGGTCAATCGGCGCGCGAATGATTTTTTCCGGCGTTGTCCGCGCGACCTCTTCGATTTCGACGCCGCCCGCGCTCGACGCAATCAACGTCGCACGTTTGGCGGCGCGATCAATCGTGATGCCAAGATAAATCTCTTGCGCGATTTCAATGGCTTCATCCACCAAGACATTCCGCACCGGCAAGCCCTTTATGTTCAGATGCAAGATCACATCAGCAAGTTCTTTCGCCGCCTCGGGCGTGTCGGCGAGTTTCACGCCGCCGGCTTTGCCGCGCCCGCCAACAAGCACTTGCGCTTTAATCACAACGCGTCGTCCGAGTTGCGTCGCAATTTGCTGCACATCGCGCGCGTTCGCGGCGACCTGCCCGCGCGGGATTGGAATTCCGTATTTGGAAAAAATCGTTTTGGATTGATACTCGTGGAGTTTCATAGATTCTCTTGTTACTGTGGATTCAAATGCATTATAACCGCGTTGGGGGAAAACTCAAGTGAGGGAACGAAATACGAAATACGTAATGCGCAAGGAGATTTACATATCTCGCATCACTCGTCACTCTCTTGCGCCTGCACCAAACTAATCCCTTCACGCCACAAGAAAATCAAACCCATGCCGGTGATCAGCAAATATTGCATCAAATGCGTCGCCAGCGCCGCGCTCGCCGCGACGGTTTCGCTTACGCCAAACGCTCCGAGCGCAAATATTCCAGCGGCTTCGTACGGTCCAACGCCGCCGGGCGCGGCAGGAATCATAATGCCGAGATTGATGAGCACCATCATCATCGCCGCCGCGACCGGACGCACGCCCAATTGCGGTAGAACGCCGAACGCCGTGATCATCAAAAAGTACGACAGCCACTCCATCGTCCACACGCCCAACGATAGCAGCGCGATATCGAACGCCGCGCGCGAAGATTTCAGCGCATGCAAAC
>JACQGS010000230.1 GCA_016199405.1 Chloroflexota bacterium
AGAGAGCGCTTCCCCCTTTATGAAATTGTGATGTACTGAGCCAACATAACTTTTCGGAGAGGAAATTTCAAATGGCAAAAATGTTTATCGGCGGACAATCGGTGGATTCCGTCAGCAATCAAACGTACGATGTGAAAAATCCGGCGACGGGCGCAGTCGTTGATCGCGTGCCGAAAGGCAATGCGCAAGACACCAAGAACGCGATTGACGCGGCGGACGACGCGTTCAAAAAATGGCGCTGGACGAGCGCGGAAGAACGCGCGAATATTTTGTTCAAAGGCATCGAGGCGGTGCGCGCGAATATTCAAGACCTCGGGCTGACGCTCTGCAAGGAGCAAGGCAAGCCGGTCAAGCAAGCCGAAACGGAAATCGAGCATTTCTTGCACGGCATGACTTTTTACGCGCGGCTTGCGCCGACGATGCGCGGAGCGTACGTGCCGTTGCCGGACACGACGATGTACGGAATGGTGATGAAGCAACCGCTCGGCGTGTGCGCCGCGATCAGCCCATGGAATTTTCCGATTACCTTGATGGGCACGAAACTCGGACCCGCGCTCGCCGCCGGCAACACAGTCGTGCATAAGCCGGCAAGCACAACGCCGCTCACCGCGATCAAAATAATCGAATTGCTCAGCGGCGCGGGACTGCCGCCGGGCGTTTTGAATATTGTGACCGGTCCGGGCGGCGTAGTCGGCGAAGAATTGATTTCGAATCCGAAAGTGCGCCGCGTTGCGTTCACCGGGGCAAGCGACACCGGGCAACGCGTCGCGGAAATTGCCGGGCGCGATATGAAACGCATCACGCTCGAGCTCGGCGGCAGCGATCCGCTCATCATTTGCGACGACGCAGATCTGCGCCGCGCCGAAGGCGCGACGTGGATCGGCAGATATTTTAATTGCGGGCAAGCCTGTCTCGCCGTGAAACGGCTGTACGTTTTCGACGCCGTGTACGATCAATTCGTCGCGAGTCTCACCGCGCGCGTGCAAAAACTCAAAGTCGGCAATGGGCAGAGCGATGTTTTCATGGGACCGCTCCACACCGCCGAGCAACGCGCGGAAGTGGAAGCGCAGGTTGCCGACGCCGTGAGCAAGGGCGCGCGGGTGTTGTCCGGCGCGTCGAGGCCGCAAGGCGCGGATTTCGAAAAAGGTTTTTTCATCAATCCAACCTTGCTTGCGGACGTGCCGCAAGATTCTAAAATGGTCACCGAAGAAGTTTTCGGTCCGGCGTTGCCGGTCTGGCGCGTCAAAGATTTGGACGAAGCGATCGCGCTCGCGAATAGTTCAGTGTGGGGCTTGGGCGCGAGTGTCTTTACGCGCGATTTAGCAAAGGCGCGCTACGCGGCGGAACGCATTCAAGCCGGCAATGTGTGGATTAATTCGATCCATATCGGCTACGATGAAATGCCGTTCGGCGGCACGAAGATGAGCGGCATTGGTCGCGAGCACGGGCAGGAAGCGCTAGAGTACTACGTAGAAACGAAAGGCGTGGTCATCGCGACGGGATGAGCAAGTCTCAAGTCGCAAGTCACAGGTCGCAAATATCCAACCCTGAGACTTGAAACCTGTGGCTTGAGACCTGTAACCTGCTATGACCTACTCCCCCCAAGAACTCATGGTCGCCGCCGCCGCGCGAGAAATCCGCGACGGCGAAATCGTTTTTACCGGGATGCGCTTGCCCCTGATCGCGTTCGCGCTCGCGAAGAATACGCACGCGCCAAACGCGATCGGCTTGTTCGAATGCGGCTTGATGCGCGATACGCCATCGCCGGAATTGTTGTACACGATGGGCGATCCGCCGAATATTCGCGGCGCATTGTGGGCAACGCGTATGATCAACATCATGGGTTTGCTTCAGCAGGGCTGCGTGGATATGGGATTCATCGGCGGCGCGGAAGTGGATCGGTTCGGAAATTTGAATACGTCGTACGTCCTCATCCCGCCTCACCCCCCAACCCCCTCTCCCAATCTTCGATTAGAAGAGGGGGAACGCGGAGAGATGAAACTCCCCGGCTCCGGCGGCGCGGCGGATATCGCGTGCCTCTCGAAACGTCTCGTCGCGATGATCGCGCACGAAAAGCGCCGCTTCGTCGAACGCGTTAGTTACGTCACGTCGCCCGGCAACGGCGATGCTGAAAGCACTTTCAGTGGAAAAGATTTTCGCGCGCGCGTGGGCTTGCCGCGCGGCAGAGCGAGCGCGGTGATCACGACGCGTTGCGTGCTCGGCTTTGACGAAAAAACCGGCGAGAGTTTTCTGCGCTCATTCCATCCGGGGCAAACGGTTGATGCGGTGCGCGCAGAAACCGGCTGGGATTTGCGCGTCGCGCCGGATGCGCGCGAGACAACGCCGCCGACAGCAGATGAATTAGAAATTATCCGCCGGTACGATCCGCAAGGGTTTTGGACGCGGTGACGATAACGTAATTCGTAATTGGAGATTGGAAGTTGGACATTGGATGTTAGGTTTTTTGTTGGCAATCAGTTTGAGTTTTGCATTCGCGTTCTTGTACGCGGCGATCATTTTTTGGATGGATCGGTACGAACAAGAACCGAAGCGCTTGTTGGTGGGCGTATTTCTCTGGGGCGCGTTGATCGCGGCATTCGGCGCATTGATTTCTCAACTCGTCCTCTCGGCGGGCACGCTCGCTTTGACGCGCTCCGACGCGGCGACCGAATTGCTGAGCGTTTCGTTGTATGCGCCGATCACCGAAGAATCGCTCAAAGGCATTGCGGTGCTTTTGGTTTTCCTCGTCTTCCGTTCCGAATTCGATTCGGTGGTCGATGGCATCGTCTATGCCGGCATTACGGCGCTCGGTTTTGCCGCCACCGAAAACACGTTATATCTGTTCAGCGAGTTTTTGGACGGCGGTCTCGCTGGGTTGCTTCATCTTTTTTTCTTGCGCGTGATTCTGACCGGCTGGAATCATCCGATGTATACCGCGTTTATCGGAATTGGCTTCGCGGTCGCGCGGTTGAACCCGAGTTGGCTGGTCAAACTGTCTGCGCCGGCAGTGGGCTGGCTCATTGCCGTTACGATTCACGCGTTGCATAACGGCTTGCTCACGATCCTCGGCGGCGCAGCGGCATGCATCGTCTTTCCGTTGGATTGGTTGGGCTGGCTGTTTATTTTTGGAATGCTGCTGTGGGCAGTCCAACACGAAAGAAATTGGCTGGTGAAACAGCTGAAAGATGAAATCGCGCTCGGCGTCATTACGCCAGAACAATATCGCGTCGCGACTTCGAGCGTGGCGCGCACGGGCGCGTGGATGCGCGCGCTGGGCGCGGGACATTTTCGTGCGACGCGACAATTTTACAAATTGTGCACGCGTTTGGCGTTCAAGAAAGAGCAATCCACAAAATTTGGCGATGAAACCGGCAATGCGGCAACGATCGCGCGCGTCCGCGCGGAATTGACGCGGCGGTCGCCGCAAATATGAGTATTTACCTAGCGCACGTTCGTGTTTGAATTCCCTTCGGCGAAAACTCCCGCCATAGTCCAACCCGCATAGTCCGCCCTCAATATTTATCTTTGACATTTTGCTCTGACAAATCAAACGTGACTGCAGCCTAACTCAGCCCGCGTGAAAAGGCTGGAATGGCATTCAGCCGCAAATGGAATTTCAAAATCAAGGTTCAAATTTACCTTGACGCCGCGCGGTAGATGTGCTAATATCTTGTTGCAACCCGGTGACACCGCCATTTTTTTGGAGGTGTCCAAATGCTGAAAGCACTTTCAGTGTTCAAGGTCAATCTAGTGAATTATCGTCTACTCTTCGCGTCCGTCGCGCTCTTGACGTTCAGCGCGGCGGCATGCACGCGCGAAAAGCCGCCATCACCTCTGCCGACGCAGACGCTCGTCGCGTTAGAACCTTCGGCTCTGGCGACGCCAACTCTCTCGGCTATTTCTTCTCCCGGGGTCATAACACCGCTCGCTTTTGCAACGGCGTCCGCAACTGAAACGCCGGGCGGACCTCCCCTTCCACCGACATCGCAACCGCCAGCGACGATCGTGACGATTCCGACGACCATTCCGATCGCGACGATCGCGAGTCCGCCAACGCAAGCGCGGAGTGCGGTCAATCCCGGCACGTATACGGTTCAATTAGGCGATTGGCTCAATAAAATCGCGAGTCAATTTGGTGTATCCACACAGGCAATTCTCGCGGCGAACCCCGGCGTCAACGCGAATTTCATTTATCCGGGTCAGGTGCTGAAAATTCCTTCGGCAAATGCGCCCGCGCCGGCGATCACGCCCGGCGCGAGCGGACCAACCCCGGTCGCGGGATTGCCCA
>JACQGS010000231.1 GCA_016199405.1 Chloroflexota bacterium
ACGCGCGCGCGCCGGCGGCTTGAGCATCGGCATCGGTCGCCATCGCGCTTTTCATTTCGCCACACGGTTCAAGATGCTTCAACAGCTCCCACAGTTCGGGACGCGTCACGCCGGCGCGAAAGATGCTGTAAAAAGTCGGACGGTACGTCGCGAGCGCGTTTGCCCAAATGCGGAACTCGTTCGCGGACATCTGAACCTTCCCGTGCCAATCATAGTACAAGCCGAGCACAGGATAGTAATTCGGCTTGGCTCCCCATGCCGGCAGCCACGCTTGCTCGTACGTCAGCGCGCCCAAAGTATATTCCGCCGATTTGCCGAACGTCGCATAGGATTGCGGAAAAAATCCGCCGGCGCAAAACGCGCGCATTTCAGCAATTGGGATTTTCGAGTGATCGGTGAAATTGGGGAAAGAAGAAAAGTAGAGCATCTGCGGATCAATTCCCGCCGCGAGAATTTTCTTGCCGAGCGCGGTGACGTTGGATTTCTTGCCTGCCGCTTCGTCCTCGATGTCGAAAATAATGCCGCGATAGCCGGCGTTGCACGTTTGCGTCGCGATATTCGCTTCGCTCGCCGGATCGTCGCCGTAAATGTACACATACGCAAAAGGCATCAGGTTCGCGGAGCTGATTTTGGCAAGCGCGCGGCGCGCGGCATCGGCATAGAACTGCGCGGGCTGTTTATTTTTCTTGAACGCGCCACTGCCGGTTTTGAAGATGATATGCGTCGCGTGGATGGCGCCCGCCATCTTGATCGCGAGATCAACTTCCGATTCTTGCCAAGCCCAGATGCCTTTGCCGGTGAGCATTTTTACTCCCAGATGTCATTGCGAGCGAAGCGAAGCAATCCCCAAGATGCAAATAGGAGATTGCTTCGCAGAAATCGCTCGCAATGAAGTCTTATGTTACTGCCCCGTATTCACCTTGTACACCATCAAGAATCCAGTGGGCATTGCCGCGACGGACGGGTCGCACAAAACGCCTGCCCCCCGAATCACGCTTTCTTTTTCCAGCGTGAACGTCAAACCGTCCGCGCTTTTATACGCCGTGATGCCTTTCTCGCATTTGTACAATCGCACCGAGCCATCGGCTAGCACGATCGAACCGGGAATGCTGCCGCCGCCCGCGACGCGCACGCCGGCGTCTGCCGTAAAGTTCAAGCCATCGCTGCTCGTCGCGCTGATGATCTTGTCCGCGTTGTTGATGAACATTCGATAGCGTCCGTCTTTGAGACGCACGACATCCGGATCGAAAATATTTTCGGCTTTGAAGCGCGTGCCGGCTTCGACGGTAAAGTTGATTCCGTCGGTCGAGATTGCGCTGTGAATAGGATGTTCGCCTTGCTGGACGGCGATGTTGTAAAAGTACATCCGCACTCTGCCATCTTCCAATTCGATCACGTCCGGATCTACCGGCACGAGACTGCCGAGATTCGCGAATTTCGCGTTGCCTAATTTTTCCCACGACTTGCCATCCGCGCTTTTCGCCACGCCGATTTTTTCCGTATTCGCCCCGGTCGCGCTCGAAAAATCCACCCAGTACGCCCACAAAATTCCTTTCGATGAGCGCATCACATCCGGCACCGATGCTTTTTCCGCGAGCAACGCGCCTTCGCTCCACGTCAAGCCATCGCTCGAGGCGGCAAAAAAAGTCTTATCGTTGAACACGCTGGGCTGCTGCGCGCCACCGGGCGGCTGTCCCGCGCCGGGCGCTTTGGGTTGCGCGCCGGCCGGAGGCGTGCCAAAAGGCGCGGCGGGTGTTTGACCGGTGCCCGGCGGCAATTGCGCCCCCGGCGGAGGCGCGCCCGGCGTTTGCCCCACGCCCGGCTGAAATCCGAGGCACTTGCCCATCGCCGGCTCTTCGTCGCGCGAAGGCGGCCGCGTGAAACCGCTGATTTCTTGGAAATTCTTGTCCCCCAACTCTTTGATCAGACAATCGCGCTGCGCGCTTGTGAGATTCGCAAAGGGATTGAATTGCGGCGTAGAGCGCGGCGAACCGGGCGGCGGCGCTGGACTCTCCCCTCCCTTTATAGGGGAGGGGGCAGGGGGAGAGGTCGGCGCTTGCGCGGTGATTTGCGCGATCACCGTTTGCGCGGCGGTGGTTTGAATCGCGGCCGTGTCAATTGCTGCCGGCGCCGCGCAGGATACGAAAAGCAGCGCGCCGGCAAATCCAAAAACAAAACGCATCTCACCGACCTCCCAAGATACTCTTTCCTTCTCTTTTCGCGTCGGCGACATATTTCTCGCGGTCTTTTTCTTGCTGCTTGCGTAACTCCGCCAGCGCATCGCGCATCTTGCCGACCCATGCCGCGCTCTGTTCATCGAGCACGCGTTCGGTCGTATCAACCAGACGATCAATATTCTCTTGCTTGGCTTGCTCTTCGGTCATCAGCGCCGACCACCACGCTTGCAAGTTGCCGAGTTCCGCCAGCGTTTGATTATTGCGGCTCAACGTAAATTCGACTTGCTGATATTGGAGATACGTCGTCAGCGCGCCCACGAGAGAAATTGTGCCGGCAATCCATAATTCAAGTCCGATCGCGGCGAGAAACGTGCCCAAGCCGCCGAACAAATAAATTGCCCATTGCGTTCGATGCAATTGCCGGCTGAGCCGTTCCACTTTGCGCGTATGAAAACGGATCTGGTCGCCGAGCCGCACTTCGATATAACGTTCCGGCGAAAGAAAACTATATCCATCATCCGGGGCTTCGGCGGCGAACATCAGCGGCGGCACGGGACCCTTGTACGTCTTGAGCGCGGAATCCTTGACCTCACTCTGCATCAATTCGCGACTGATGGACTCGGCTTTTTGTTCCAGAATCATTTCGCGCGTCGCGGCGGTGACGCGCAGATCGCTGTATTGCGCCGCGCGCGCGCGGTATGAAAATATTTGCCCCTTGATCGATTCCGCCGCCGCGCGCAAGAGAATATATTTGCTACCGTAATTGAATTTGCTGGACACCGCGATCAGCGTGGCGAGCGTAATCGGCGCGATAATGATAATCGCGCGGAGCGGCTCGACGAGCGGCATGAACGCCGCAAGTTGGACAGAAGTTTTTATCGTGTTTTGAATCAATGCGAGCAACGTCGCGATAACGCCGAGCCGCAAAATCCAATCCTGCACGCGAAAGAAAAATCGCTGTTGATTTTTCGCGTTATGATCGTACAGCGCAAAGCGTTCCCACGCGAGTTGCAATGTGTCGCCGCCCCCGAGCAGCCGCGTGACCACCAACTGTAATTCCGCCGGCGAGCCATTCACCGAAAAAAGATGAATCTCGCCATCTTCGACAATTTCCGCGAGGACGGGGTCTTGAATAAACGGCAATTCGGTCTTCGCGCCCGACGGTTGGCTGCGCGCTTTTCGCGCCGCGTCATAGTTCTTTTTCAAACCCGCGATCTCATCCGCCAAGCGCCCGCTGCCTTCCAATAACAAAATCGCCCAGCGATTGCGGACCGCGTTCAGCAATTCAACTTTCGCGGTTTCACCACCGTTAACAAGGATCGTCAAATCCGGCACCTCGCGCGATAATGCTTTCGCCACCGCGCCGAGCGTTTCCACCTCGCCGCCCCATTCAGCGGACTCGACTAAAACAAAATGCGAATGATTTGGATCGAGCGGCGCGCCGTCCGCGATCGAACCGGCGGCGGGTCCGCCGGGAAAAGTTACTTTACCGCGCGGCGCAACGCCGACGAGCGACGTGCGCCTGCCGCGATCCGCAACCCCCTGCCCGATCATCGCCATCACGCCCGATTGCGTGCCGCCATCAATCACCGCCGCGCCCACTTCGATAGCCGCGCGTGCGACGCCGCGGCTGATCAATTGAACGAGATGCGAGCGACTCGCGTCATCCATTTGATCGATACCGCCCGCGCCGCCGATAATGCTGATCAGCGATTTTGGTTTTGGAATTCCGAGCGCGTCCAGAATCACGTCGCCGATTTCTTCGGGCGAAACCGTCACCGCCTTGGCGCGATTCCCGTTTTCAAACGTAATCGTTTGCAGTGCCAGAGTTCTTTCAATCATGATTTCCTCCTCTCCTCTTCGATCAAGCGCCGCTTGAACACTTTGCCGACAAAGGTTTTCGGCAACTGTTCGCGAAACTCGACGAGTTTCGGCACGGCATAATCCGACAAACGCTGGCGACAAAATTCCATAAATTCTTCCGGCGTCGCCATCTCGCCTTTTTTCAACACGACGTACGCTTTGACCACCGCATCATCGCCGCCCTCCGCGACGCCCGCGACGGCAACTTCGAATACTTTGGGATGCTCGTATAAGACTTCTTCGACATCGCGCGGGTAAACATTGAACGTGCCGGCGAGAATCATATCTTTTTTGCGGTCAATGATTTGAAAATAACCCTCGCTGTCAATGCGCGCCAAATCGCCGGTGAACAACCAGCCCGCGCGTAACACCACCGCCGATTCGTGCAAACGATTCCAATACCCGCGCATCACCTGCGGTCCGCGCACAACCAGCTCGCCGATTTCGCCGGCGGCTGCGTCCGCGCCGGTTTGCAAATTCACAATTTTCGCGTCGGTGTCGGGCAACGGCACCCCGATCGTGCCGGTCTTGCGATGCCCGTAAATTGGATTCGCGTGCGTGACCGGACCGGCTTCGGTCAAGCCGTACCCTTCGACCAATTTACCGCGTGTCAATCGCTCGAACGCTTCCTGCACTTCCAAGGGCAGCGGCGCGGCGCCGCTCACGCACGCGCGAATGGATTTCAAACCGAAGCGCCGGACGTTGGGGAAATTATTGATCGCGACGTACATTCCCGGCACGCCCGGAAATAACGAGGGACGATAGCGCGCGATCACGCTCAGCACTTCGCGCGTGGAAAAGGTCGGGAGGAGAATCAGCGTTGCGGCAATCGAAATGCCCAAATTCATGCACGCGGTCATTCCGTACGAATGCGAAAATGGCAGGACGCCGAGAATCGTCTCGCGCCCGTCTTGAACGTCAGTCTCCCAATGCCGCACTTGCACCGTATTCGCGACGAGATTCGCGTGCGTGAGCATCACGCCTTTTGGCAATTCGGTCGTGCCGCTCGAATATTGAATCACCGCGAGGTCTTCCGGCGCGACCGTGACTTCGGGCGAATCCGCCGGCGCGCGCGCGAGCAAATCTTGAAACGCGAAGGCATCACGCTCGCCGCGTAGATCAATGCGATGCCCCTCGCTCGCCTCGCGCACGATCTCGAATAGCGTGCGGCGCAGCGGTGAAAAATATTCTTTGATGTTAGTGACAATAACATGCTTGAGCGCGGTCTTGGTTTGAACCGAGCGCACGAGTTTGTAGAACAGCGAAAGCGTCACGATCGTCGTCGCGCCGGAATCGCGCAACTGTTGTTCCAGCTCGTCCGCGTTGAAGAGCGGATTCAAACTCACCGCAATCGCGCCGGCTTTGAGTGCGCCGTAAAACGCGATCACCATTTGCGGCGAGTTCGGCAATAGCAGCGCGACGCGGTCGCCGCGTTTCACGCCGAGCGTGATCAGCGCGTTTGCAAAGCGATTCGCCGCGTCGTTCAAGCCGCGATAACTCAGCGCGTGATCGTAAAAAATAATCGCGGGGCGGCGCGGGAAACGGCGCGCGGCGGAATCCAAAAAGCGAAAGAGGGGCTGCCGCGGATAATTGAGCGAATACGGCACTGCCGCTTCGTAATGCTTGAGCCACGGGCGTTGATGAATCAAATCTATTTTTTCGCGCTCGCGCCCTTCGCGCCATGACACGCCCGCGCCCTTGACGAACCGCGCAATCGCGCGATTCACCGCATCGGGGCGCTCCAAATGCACCATATGTGCCGAGACCGGGATTTTCGCGACCTGCGCGCCCGCGACGAGATTCGCGACGGCTTCGTACGCGGCTTGCGTGAAAACGATATCGCGGTGCCCGATGATGAGCAACAGCGGAATTTTGAGATGCGGAAAAATTTGCTTGCCGTCGAATTTCGCGAGCGCGTGCGCGTGCATCGCTTTCAGCACGTGCGGCGGCGCGGCGAGCGCGCGCGGAAACATCCGGCGAATCGGTTCCGCAATCGCCAGCGGCATTTTGAGCGCGAGCTTGAGAAACGGATTGAGATTGAAACCAATCGAGGTGCCGATGAGCACGAGCCGTTCAACGCGCTCGGGGTGCTTGAGCGCGTAGAGGGTCGCGAGCGCGCCGCCAAACGAATGTCCCAAAACGACAAACGTGCGCGGCAAATTCAATTCGGCGACGACGGCTTCGATGTCGCCGAGCAATTCATCTGTCGAATACTCCGATGGCGGTTGATCCGAAAGCCCGTGCCCGCGTAAATCCGGCGCGACGATGCGATATTCTTCGGCGAATTCGTTGAGTTGCTTGCGCCACTGCAACGCCTCGCCGCCATAGCCGTGCAAGAAAAGCATCGCGCGGTTTGAAATCGTCTGCCCCGCGTCAATCACGCTGACACGCACGAGCGGCTTTTCCGAGACGACCACTTCTTTGCGGTACAAATCGAGGTCTAGGAGCGACACTGCTTACCTCATTTTCGATTTCGGATTGCGGATTGCGGATTTCGGATTTTTGTTTTCGCTTGCTTTTTCAATTCGAGCAATGCTTCCAGTTCGATGATAACTGTTTCATCGTCTGCCGGGTGAAAGAAGATTACGAATCCCTTTGCGTCGAAAATCGGACGCCTATCTTTTTCGGGAATTCCTTTATTGAACTCAAACCAACGCTGAAACTGCTCCAGACGCTCGGTCGGCGTACGATTCAAGTTCTGTTGCAACAGAGTAATGTCCACACCAAATTCGATTGCACGCTCAACCGCGCTCTTTTGTTTGGCTTCCATCATTCACCTCTTTGCAACTTTTCAATCCACCAATCAATTCGTTTTGGGATCCACTCCTCTAGCACATCCCAAGGCAGCAGCATTTCGCGCGTGACTGCCAATCGTTTTTCAAACTGCCAACTTGGAACAAGCGCCACGCGTTTCAAATACGCGCGCACCAATTCATCGTTCTGATCTGTCTTGGGTAACTGACCGCGAAACAATTCACTGTCATGCACGCCGCCCTTGCCGGCATCGCGCCCGGCTTCTTGCTCCGCCCACTCGCGAATTTCGGAAAATATTTCCGGCGCTGCCGCCATCGCGTGCTTGCCCGGCTGCGCGTAAACAATCGGATGCGTGCCATCCACTGGCGGTTTGCCCTCAACCTCCAACTGCCCGAACATGCCGTGCCAACTTGCTTCGACCGCGACTACTGCCCCACTCGCATCAACATACGTCCACACCTGCTCGAGTTCGTACAAATGCCCAATGTCCCAATCCCACCACAGCGCATATTCGATTGCGAGCGTCGCGGCATAACCGGCAGCATCCCAATCCACGCGGCGGCGCGGCGCAAACGATGGCGACTCCCCTGCTCGATCAAATATCGTATAGCCCGCCGCGATGATCGTGAACGGCTCGCGCGCGTCTGCCATCACAATCGGCGCGTAACGCGCGGCAACCTCCAAATCGTTTTCGTTTTGCAGCACGCGCGGGAGTTGACTGACAGCAGCGTATGGCATGTGACCTGTGACTTGTGACTTCAAACTCACTTACCCACACATTCACAAACTCTCCAATCGCTCCACCAACTCCATCAACTCCCCCGCGCTCTTCACTTCATAATCCGGTTTATCATCCGTTACAGGATAGCGTTCATTCCAGTGAAACCAAATCGAAATGATGCCGAGATTATTCGCGCCGCGTATATCACGCGCGAGGTTGTTGCCGACCATGGCAACGCGCGAATAATCTTGCCGCGCGATGCCGAGCGTGTTCAGCGCGGCTTCAAACAGGCGCGCGTCCGGCTTTTCTACGCCGACTTCTTCCGAGATGGCAAACGCGTCGAATAGGTCGTACAGATCGTGCTGATGCAAAACATTCCAGTACGTTTTAGGACGCGTGTCGGCGACAAGCCCAAGTTTGTAGCCGCGCTTTTTGAACGCGCGCAACGCATCTGACATTCCATCAACAAGATCGGCGCTCTGCGTAGAAAGCTCCGCGTCCTTGACTTCGGTTTCCTCTTTCATTATCACGTCGCCGAGATCGAAAAGAATGGCTAATAGTTTCATTTGAATTCAAATACCACTTTTTCTGAGGGCAGCGCGGCTGCCCTTCCACCCAATGTGACTAGAACTCAAACACTACTTTCACCGCGCGCTCTCGTCCGCGCGCGCTGATCGTTTGAAACGCACGCGCATAATCGCCCAACGCGTATTTATGCGTCACCATCGCCGCGAGATTTACTTTGCCTTGCTTCATCAGCTCGATGGCGAGGTCGAATGTCCGCCAACGCCTACCTTGAAAATCATCGTGTCCGTACGTGTACGTGCCAAGCACTTTTAGCTCGCGCATCCAAATCGGCGTCCAGTCAATGCCTTGCGGGAGCGCTGCCAGCCCGGCAATCACAACGCGGCTGCCGGCGCGCGCGTAACGCAACGCGTCGTCAATCGTTCCGCCGTTCCCGACACATTCATAAACGACATCCGCGCCGCCGCCGACCAACACGCGCTTGCCAAGAATCGGTTTCCGCAGCGTCGCGCCAACGTGCCGCGCAAACTCCGCGTCCACATCATTGCCGCGCGTTGCAATGACAACGTCCGCGCCGAATGTCCGCGCCATTTCCTGCTGAACCGCATGTCGCGCGATCACGATAATTCGCGCACGATTGCCTATCGAGCGCAATGCCGCGATCACGCCCAGCCCGATCACGCCCGCGCCGATCACGAGTACGATTTCATCTTCGCGCGGCTGATTAGCAAGCACCGCGTGCAAACTCGTCGCGAACGGCTCGAGCATCAGCGCGTTCTCATCGCTCACGTTATCCGGCACGCGCGTGAGTTGCGATTCATGCGCGAGAAAAAATGCCGACCAACTGCCGCCGGTATCGCGGCATGCGCCGGTAATCAAACCCGCCGCCAGCGCGCCCCCGGCGAAGCGCTCGCATAATTGGTAATCGCCGCGCGCGCAGGATCGGCATAAATCCGCGAAGCCGCGCGGCTTGCACCACAGTGTCGGCTCGACGACGACGCGTTCGCCGACGCGAAAATCGCGTACGCGCGCGCCGATGCGGTGAATCGTTCCACAATTCTCATGCCCAATCGTGAACGGAAACGAGGTGAGCGCAGAATTGGAAGGGCTATTACGCAAATGCAAAAGATGCTGATCGCTGCCGCAAATTCCACCGTAGCGCGTTTTGACGATAACCCATTCGTCATTCGGCAATTCCGGTTCGGGAATTTCGCGATACTGCGCGCACGATAACCCGCTCCACAAAATTGGCGGAAAGATTTTGCCGAGCGCGCGCCCGAGCGCATAACGCGGAATGCTCGCGCTGAATTGAATTGCTTTCATACTTCGTCATTTGTCATTGCGAGGAGCGAAGCGACGAAGCAATCCCCAAGCATCTCGGTGATTGCTTCGCCACTAGAACGCGGTTCGCAATGACGTCAAGACTTTGCCTTCTCTTTCTTTATCGCCGGCAGCACCGCGCGCCGCGCGGTCACCAAACCCCAATCGTCTTTCAACAGCGCGACCTCATTCATGCCCGCGGCTTCCAACATGCCGCGATATTCGCTGTACGCGTACGCATCGCCGTCCGCACTGTAAAGCATCAAGCCCAGCCCGCGCAAAGAAACCTCGGTCCCGCGCGGATCGTCTTCCGCGAGCGGCGCGCGCAGCGCGAAGCGTCCGTCCGGCGTGAGCGCCTCGTACGCTTTGCGAAACAGTCCGACGTTTTGCTCGGTACTCAAAAATTGATTTACGTTTTCGAACAAGATAAGATCGTACGCGTCGCCAACATCGTCCAAATCTAATTTGGAGCTGGGGAGAAAAGTAACTTGCGCGGCGACTGCCATCGCGTCCGCGAGTTGCCGCGCGTACGTGATCACCATCGGTCGCTCGACAAGCGTGACGCGAATGCCTGCCGCTGGTTTGGCAAGCGCAAAGGGCAAGAAGCCGGATTCGCTGCCGACCGCGAGTACGCGCGCGTTCTTGCGCGCCAAATCGATCTTGGACCAAAATTCGTTCGCGAGCGCGAGTTGAGTTTGCCAATCGGCAAGGTACGCTGCCGCGCGTCCGGCGCGAATCGGTTCGAGCGCGTCGCTGAACGGATTTGCGAGCAGCGGTTTGCCGGTACGCACCGTGCGCGCGAGATCGCCGCGCGCGTCCCACGCCCAATCGCCCAAGAGCGTTTCGCCTTGATACGTGGCTTTGCCTTTGACCAAAAATGCTTCGGCGGTCGGCGCGAGATGATATTCGTTTTGCCGTTTGATCAGCAAGCCGCTAAAGCATAACGCGTTCAATAGCAAACGCGTATCGCGTTCATCGAGTCCGCCGCTCCGCGCGAGCGCGGCAAGTGTCCGCCGCCCTTCCGCGATACGCGTAAATATTTCCAGCTCGACTGCGGCTTTGAGCGCGGCCGCGCGTTCCATCCCAATTGCGATATCGTCCAGCACTTCGCGATTCGGAAAATCATCAACCCGAGTTGCGCGACGCGGCATTTACCTGACTCCCATCTCAATCCAAAAACGATTATAACTTATCCGTGAACAAATCTCAACAGGGAAAAACAAAGGAGCAGTGGTGCCGGGAGCAGGAGACAATCACGCAATATCTCCTCTGCTCCCCGGCTCCTCTGCTCCGCGTCAATTGTCATTCCGAGGAGCGTCGTTTGCGACGAGGAATCTCGGTCTCCAAAGCAAATCGAGATTCCTCGCGGAGTATACACTGAGCGCAGCGAACGTGCTCGGAATGACATCTTTAATTGTAATTCGCGCGCTCATCCCACCACGTACGCATCCCAGGGCATGTTCTCCCAATCTGGTTTCCACTCGGGCAATTGCAAACCATTCTCCTTGCACCGCTCCGCGACTTCTTGCGCAAAGCCGAGTCGGACGTCGTGGTTATCGCGTTTTTTCAAACCGATCTCGCGATAAATTTTGTTCTTGGGCGAGTCGGGGCGTCCAAAAATGTTCATCGTGCGGATGAACCATTTGTTGAGCGATGCTTGCGCGGCATCGTGCGTCTGCGGGTCTTGCGCCAGCCGCTTGACCCAATTATCGCCGTGCGCGATGTGAAATTTTTCTTCCTTGAAAATTCCTTCGAGCACGCGCGCCCACGGCTGATACGACGCCGCGAGCGAATCTTCGAGCTGATGCCCCGCGCCGCGATCCATGCAAAAGTTGAACATGCAAAAATCCACCCACGAGTCAATCGGGTAATAGAAAATGTTGACGCGCTTGTCATCGGCGGCGCGCTGACTGCCGATATTCGCGTCGCGATTGTCGAGCCGATACGTGAAATCATTCTCGCGCACATGCGCGTCCACGTCCTCGCCCAAATTTTCGAGCAATTTATAGACGACGCGCGCGTGCCGAAATTCATCTTTCACGATCATCGACGACGCGAGAAATTCTTCGACCGTCGGCGACATCGGCACGCACGGCACATAGCCCAACGCGCCGGCAAGTTCGGAGTCCGCTTGCATATACAGCAGGTTGACGAGACTCTCCCGGTAC
>JACQGS010000232.1 GCA_016199405.1 Chloroflexota bacterium
AATTTCGGATTTTCGATTTCGGATTGAGAAAAACCATAATCCAGATTAGGAGGCAGTATGCGCGTCCCTATCATTGCCGGTAATTGGAAAATGAACAAAACCATCGCGGAGGCGCGCGAATTGACGACGGCAATGCGCGATGATCTCGCGCGGCTCGCGGCGGACGGACAAATCGAAATTATTTTGTGTCCGCCTTTTCTCGCGGTGCCGGAAGTTGGGACGCTGGTGAAGGGCACGCCGATTCGCGTCGGCGCGCAGAATTTGTTTTGGGAAACCAAAGGCGCGTTCACCGGCGAGGTCGCGCCCGGAATGCTCGCCGAAGTTTGCGAGTACGTCATCATCGGTCATTCCGAGCGCCGGCAATATTTCGGCGAAAGCGACGAGCACGTCAACAAAAAATTGCATGCCGCGCTGGCGAATCAACTCAAGCCGATTGTGTGCGTCGGCGAGAATCTCGCGCAGAATGAAGCCGGGAAAACTGGCGAAGTCGTCGGCGCGCAAGTGCGTGCGGCATTTGCCGGCTTGTCGGATGCGCAGGCGCGCGGCGTTGTGATTGCGTATGAGCCGATCTGGGCGATTGGCACCGGCAAAGCCGCGAGCGGCGCCGGCGCGAACGCGGTGATCGGCTTGACGATCCGCGGCGCGCTCGCGGATCTGTACGATGAAGCGACCGCGCAAGCCGTGCGCGTGCAGTACGGTGGAAGCGTCAATGCCAAGAACGCGGCGGAATTTTTGGCGCAAGCGGAAATTGACGGCGCGCTCGTCGGCGGTGCGAGTTTGGTCGCGGCGGATTTTGTTGCGATTTGCAAAGCGGCGGTGAGGTAACATGTCACAGGTCTCAGGTCTCAGATTTGTCGCTTGCGACCTGCGATCTCAAACTTGTGACATGCGACTTGCAACCTGCGACCTGTGACCGGCAATGTCCATCCTCCTCTTTCTCGTCATCTTCATCCCCACACTGGTACTTCAACAATGGCTGCATCGGCACATTCAAGGTGTCGGGCTTGCGCTGACCGGCAACGCCGGGTGCGCGACGCGGCTGTTGTTTTATTTGCTGTTGCCCGGCATTCTTGTGCATGAAGGCAGTCATTTTCTCGCCGCGAAAATATTGCTCGTCAAAACGACCGGCGTTAGCATTGGCGTCGCGCGCACGACCAAGAAAAATGTCAGTCTGGGATCGGTGAATGTCGCGCGTTCGGATCCATTGCGCGAAAGTTTGATCGGCATCGCGCCGTTCGTCGTCGGCATCGGTGCGATCTGGTTGATCGCCGGCATCGGCTTTGATTTGTGGCCTGGGCAAGGCTTGAATTTGGACAAGTTCATTCGCAGCGTCATGCAGTACGCGCGCGATTGGACGACGTGGCTCGGCGTCTATCTGATTTTCGCGGTCAGTACCTCGATGATTCCGAGCGAATCGGATCGCGAGCCGTGGGGTCCGGTGCTGACGTTCATCGGCGCGCTCGTCGCGATTTTGTTTTTGCTGGGCTGGACGCCGGCGGTGCCGCCGCGCGTGATCGAATCGGCGCGGCAGTTTATCGACGCGTTGAATTTTGCGTTGGGGGTCGCGCTGGTGGTGAACGCGTGCGTCGCATTCGCGCTGTGGTTGTCGGAGCGCATGTTGGGGCGCGTGAGCGGACGCCGCGTCGAGTATCGGGTGAAGAGACGTTAGACGTTTTTCATCCGTGCCGGTTGTGCCAGCGGATTTTGTTTCTCATTGCCTCTTGATAGTCATTCTGGTATAATCTTGCTATGCCCGAGTTAAAGAAAACGACGGCTAATTGGATCGCTGGTTCGAGGTATGACATCGAAACGGCAAAGCACATGTACAAGACAGGGCGATATATCTATGTCATTTTCATGTGCCATCTCGCCATCGAAAAATTATTGAAAGCGGTTGTGGCGGAATCGCAAGAAAAGCATCCACCGTTCACACATGATCTGTATGATTTGATCGAGCGAGCCGGCTTGGAAATTCCGGCAAAGCATCGCAGAATCATTGCCCAACTGAATGAACTCAGTATTGCGACTCGGTATCCAGAGGATTTTGCAGCAATGCTAAAAGATTTCCCGAAGAAAGTGTCGCTGGATTATTTGAAGCAAAGCGAGGAATTTCTAAAGTGGTTAGAACGCGATCTCAGATTAATTCCATCGTAAGTCGATACGTGGAAAACCTGCATGCGCGCCACATTTTAGTCGAGCGCGTTGTTCTATTCGGATCATACGCTCACAAACGCGCGCGCGAGGGGAGCGACATTGATCTTGCCGTGATTGCGCCGCAATTCACACGGTTGTCTTTGCGAAAACGCTATGAAACCCTCGGCTTGGCGAATATGACTTTGCGCGCGCCCATTCAAGCCATCGGTTATCCGCCGGAGCAATGGCAGAATCCCGAACGCGGCAGTTTTCTTGACGAAATCAAGCGAACGGGAAAAGTAATTTATCGCAACGGCAAGGCGACGCGGAAGAATCGCAAGCCCGCTAGAAAAAACAAGCCCCTCTGAATCCAGGGGGGTTTTACTTTTGTCTGTTGTCTGACTATGGACTGCGGACTAAGGACTTCGGACCTTGACCAACACCATCGCCGCGCCCGCGCTGATCACGACGAGCGCGAGCAACTTGTACGCGCCGGTTGGCAGAATCAGCGCGAGCAAACCAAACAGCGCGGTGAACGCGTAATAGACCCACACAATCGCGCGTTGCGACAAGCCCAAGCCCAACAACCGATGGTGCAGATGCCCGCGGTCGGCTTGAAACGGCGATTTGCCAGCGCGCACGCGGCTGACGATTTGCCACGCGACATCGAGAATCGGAATCAGCAGAACGAGCAGCGCGCTCGCGACTTTCGCGCCGCCGATGATGGAGAGCGCGCCAAGCGTAAAGCCCAGCACGAGCGCGCCGGCGGTGCCGAGAAAAATTTTTGCCGGAAAAAAATTGTGCGGCAAAAATCCGGCGAGCGCGCCGATCAACGCCACCATCAACAGCGCAATCGAATTTTGTCCCAAATCAAATGTGTGGATGAACATCACGATTGCCGCGAGGATGACGACGCCCGCCGCGAGTCCGTCCACGCCGTCGAGCCAATTCACCGTATTGATCATCCCCATCAACCAAAACAGGGTGAACAAAACCGCGAACCAATCGTCGAGCACGATCACCGCGCCAAACGGATTCGGCAATTCGCGAATCATGATCCCCGCGCCCACCGCGATGCTCGCGGCAATCAGCTGCGCGCCGAGTTGCGGCAACGCTTTCAGCTCGCGGCGATCATCGTACAATCCAACGGCGAACATGAACGTCGTGCCGATGAACAAGCCGGCGACTCGCGGTAATTCGTTTGGATCGGTGCGCGGGAAAAATAGCGAGACGCCGACTGCCGCGCTGAACGCGCCAAAAATGGGAATGCCGCCGAGGCGCGCGGTGGGCGCATCGTGCACGCGCCGCGGCGCGGGTTGATCCATCGCGCCGATGCGCGCGGCAAGCTTGATCGCGACCGGCGTGAGCCAGAGAGCCACCACCAGCGCGGTAAAAAAGACCAAGGCAAAGAAAAAAAGCATTTAAATCTTTATTCATTCTAGCGCGCGTCGAAGGAAAGTCAAACATTTGCCCTTTTCATTCCTAGACATTCCCGGTAAATAGGTCTATAATCACCGGCGATGATGGGGCGGGGCTTTATTCTCTCGATTTGATTTTGCAATGGATTCATATTTTGGCAAACGCTCCAAGCGATCCGTTAATCGCTATTCCGATTGGGATGAGATCGCCTACCCGGAAACTCGCGCGGCGCACGGGCGAGGCGGCATCGCGCTGTTTTTGATCGGCGCATTGTTGGTTTGCGTCGTCGGCGCGGTCGTCGTGCCGGCGGGCGCGGGCGCGCTTGCGGGTTATCAACAACTGCAGCAACAGAACCAAGAGAATGCGTCCTTGCATTATCAACGTGGGCTGGGTTATTTGGCGGAAAATTATCCGGAACTCGCCTACACCGAATTTGAACTCGCGCTCAAGTACGACGGCGCGCTGGAGCCGGCGCAGCAAAAGTTGGATGAGCTGAATGCGTTCGACGGGCGGGGCAAGCCGGGCGCAGCCGATCAAAATGTCGCGCCGGCGTTATTTGAGCAAGCCAAAAATTTTGTCGCGAAAAAGCAATGGAGCGATGGAATCGTTCGACTCGAGCAATTGCAAACGCTGAGCGCCGATTATCGCACGCGTGAAGTGAGCGATCTCTTGTATCAAGCCTATGTCGAAGGCGGCAAAGAAGCGGTGGGATTGTTGCAAATCGAACTCGCGCGCGAACGTTTCGACGCGGCGCTCGCGATCAACGGCAAGGATGCGGAAATCAAGCGCCAACGCGATCTCGCGCAATTATATCTCGAGGGTCAGCAATATGCCGGGAGCAATTGGCAAATCGCCGCGACAAAATTTGCAGCGCTCTATGCGCAAGACGCGAACTATGCCGACGTAAAAAAACGCGCGGTCGAAGCGTATTTGGGATATGGCGACAACGCCGCAAAAACCGGCGCGTGGTGTTTGGCGTTACGCGAGTACGAAGCGGCGGTCGCAATCTCGAATGAGCCGAGCGTCGCGCAGAAACGCAGCCAAGCGTCCGCGCAATGCAAGCAAATCCTTGCCTCGCCGCCAACACCGACGCTCACCGCTGCGGAAAATTATTCGTGGAAAATTTCAACCGCGAATATTCCGGCGTGCGCCGGCAGCGGTGATTTGAGCGGCAGCGTGCGCGATGCCGCCGGCAAAGGCATCAGCAGCGTGACGATTGCGTATACGACCGACGCGGGCGCGCGCACGACGACAACAACCAACGGCAGCGGAGCGTATCAATTCGCGCTGGGCAAAGACGCCGGCGTTTTGCATGTTTCGATTGTCGGCGCGGACGGCAAAACGCCGGCAAGCGCGGTTGTCGATGTGAATTATCCGGGCGGCGTGTCGGCAAATTGCCGGATGGTGTTGGAGTGGCAGAGGAGCCAATGAGTACAGGGTGTTCAGGATAATCTATGAAATACATTTCACGCGCGTTCGCGCTATTGTTTTTTCTGCTTTCATTCGCATTGCCGTTCGCCGCGTACGCACAACGCGCCGGCGCATCGGTCGCCGTGCTGAATTTGAGCGGACCGATTGATACGTGGAGCGAAGGGTACATCATTCGCGGCATCAATTTTGCCGAGCAAGATGGATCGGAAGCCGTGGTCATCGTGCTGAATACGCCCGGCGGCGCGCTTGGTGCGATGCAAAATATTACGACGCGCATGTTGAACGCGCGCGTGCCGGTCGTCGTGTATGTCGCGCCGTCGGGTGGGGCGGCGGCATCGGCGGGAACATTCATCACGTACGCCGCGAATGTCGCGGCGATGGCGCCGGGCACGACGATTGGCGCGGCGCATCCGGTCGGCGGCAGCGGCGAAGATATCGCGAACGACGAGCGCGCCAAAATCACGAACTATTCCGTTTCGCTCATTCAAGGCCTCGCGCGCGAACGGGGCCGCAACGCGGAGTGGGCGGCAAAAGCCGTGCGCGATTCGATCGCGGCGACTGCGCAAGAAGCGCTCGATCTCAAAGTGATTGATTTCGTCGCGAAGGATCTAAATGATCTACTGAATCAGATAGACGGTAGAACAGTGAAGACTGCTGCCGGCGAACGAACATTGCAAACCGCGCGCGCCGGCACCACTCCCATCGACATGAATTTTGCCGAACTATTTTTCCATACGCTCGTCGACCCGAACATCGCGCTGATTCTTTTGCAGATCGGCTTGCTCGCGATTGCCGTCGAACTGTACAATCCCGGCGCGATATTCCCGGCAATTACCGGCGGCATTTGTTTGGTGCTCGCGTTTGTCGCGCTCGGCAATTTGCCGGTGAATTGGGGCGGCGTCATTCTGATCGTGCTGTCGGTCGCCGTGTTTATTATCGACGTGAAAGTGAATAGTTTCGTGCTCACGGGCGGCGGGATCGTGATGTTCATTTTGGGCGGCTTGCTCCTGTTCACGCCGCTCACGCCGATCGGACCGACGCTGCCGGAAGTTTCGATCAATCCGTGGATTCTTTTTGGCGCGGCGGGCGCGATGGCGGCATTCTTTGTGTTTCTGCTGGGCGCGGCAGTGCGCGGCAAAAAATATCCGGTGCTTTCCGGCGCGGAAGTGTTGGTGGGCGCGAGCGGTTACGCGCTGAGCGATCTCGCGCCGAGCGGAGCCGTGCAAGTGAAAAGTGAACAATGGACCGCAAAGGCAGACAGCGGCACGATCGAAAAAGGCGCGGAGATTCGCGTCATCGCGTTGGAGGGGCTGACGTTGAAAGTGGTGAAAAAGTAATTCGTAATTTCGTTTCCGTATTCCGAAATCTGCAATCGAACAAGGAGGCAAAATGTCTAGCGCAGTCGTAACGGCTCTCTGCTTTGGCGGTTTTCTCTTGCTCTTCGCCGCCGTCGTTTTCTTCGCTGCCATCAAGGTGGTGCGCGAGTATCAACGCTTGGTGGTGTTCCGGCTTGGCAAGTGCGTGGGGCAGCGCGGTCCTGGTCTCGTGCTGTTGATTCCGTTCATCGAAAACGCGACCTGGGTTGATTTGCGCGAGCAATTCCTCGAGGTCCCGCATCAGACGACCATCACGAAAGACAACGCGACGATCTCGGTTGACTTTCTGATTTATTCCAAAGTCGTCAACCCGGTGGATAGCGTCGTGCAAGTGGGCAATTTCGCCGGCGCATCGCAAGGTATCGCGACGACTACGTTGCGCGCGGTCATCGGCGATATTATGCTCGATGATGTGTTGGCGCAACGCGAACATATCAATACGGTTTTGCGGACGAAACTCGATGAAGTCACCGAACGCTGGGGCAACAAAGTGACGGCGGTCGAAATCCGCGAAATTTTGCCGCCGCGCGAAGTGCTGGAAGCGATGACGCGGCAGATGTCGGCGGAACGCACGCGCCGCGCGGTGGTGACCGAAGCCGAAGGCAAGAAGGAAGCGACCGTCACCGTTGCCGAAGGCGACAAGCAATCCGCGATTCTGCGCGCCGAAGGTGAAAAGCAATCGCGCATTCTCGCCGCCGAAGGTTTCGGCGAAGCGCTCTCCACGATTTTCAACGCCGCCAAAGGCATCGATTCCAAGACGATGAGTCTGCAATATTTGGAAGCGTTGAAAGTGCTCGGCGCCGGCGCCTCCACGAAATTTATTTTCCCGATGGAGTTCACCAATCTGCTCAAGCCGTTCATCGGCTACGCGGCAGAATTGAGCGAAGGCGACGAGAAGAAGAAATAGTGCGTGAGTGCGTGAGTATGTGAGTGAACGTCGAGACGTTCTGCAACGCAGGGCGTCTCGACATTTTTTGTCTCGGATGCCGCAACTCATTCTGATCAAACATTCATTGCCAAAAATCGATCCGCGTGTGCCGGCGCGCGAATGGCATTTGTCCGATGAAGGGCGCGCGCGGTGCGCGCCGCTCGCGCAAAAAC
Organism: Chloroflexota bacterium; assembly: GCA_016199405.1. Classification (GTDB taxonomy): domain Bacteria; phylum Chloroflexota; class Anaerolineae; order UBA4142; family UBA4142; genus JACQGS01. The sequence goes on from JACQGS010000232.1 coordinate 7,461, forward strand.
TCGCGACGTACTCGCTCGACCGAGTGGTTGCCAGCATCGAGCCAAAAGCGAAGGAGACCGCGCAGATTGTCGCGGCGCATCTCGGCATTCCGGTGGAGGCCGCCGATGGCTTGCACGAGCATTTGCGCGTGAGCATCGGTTACACAAGGCAAGCGGAGTTTGAACGCGCGGTCGCGGGATTTTTCGCGCGCCCCGGCGAATTGGTTTTTGGCGAAGAAACGGCGGACGCTGCGCACGCGCGGTTTGCTTCTGCACTGGCGCGCGAGTTGGAAAAATATCCGCGCGAAAATCTTGCGATCGTTTCGCACGGTACCGTGATGTCACTGTTCATCGCGCGGGCGAACGGAATGGACGCATTCGATTTGTGGAAACGGCTGGGATTGCCGGCGATGGCGATCCTTTCATCGGACAATTTGGCGATCCAAGAGTTGGTTGAAAAAATCGGCGCGTAAGAAACTCTTCAAATTGGGTGGAAGGGCAGCCGCGCTGCCCGTTGTCTCGCCCATCCTTCGACTACGCTCAGGATGGCTGGGTTGTGCTACCCTTTCTATGTTTCTGTCTGTGCACATGCCCAGCGAGGCGTTGGATTCCTTGCAATGATACCGAATAGTCACCAGCCAACAAATTTGACAGCCGCGTCGTTCGCGCTATACTGAAAGCGAAATGCAGAACGAAATTTTTTCTTTGAACGCACATCACCATCACAGTATCGGGGTGAGTCGGACGGCGACTCGCTAATCTGGTCGCGCGTACGTTTCACCCCGCCAAGACAAGTCGAAATCATCGGCTTGTCTTTTTTGTTTATCTGGAATCAGAGGCACGCATGAATCCATCGCTCGAAAAACAAATTCCTTCCGGCGTCGCGGATTTATTTTTCAACGACGCCGCGCGCAAACGCGCTGCCGAAAATGCGCTCGCGCAAACGTTTGCGCGCTGGGGCTATTCCGAAATCATCCCGCCGATGTTCGAGTACTATGAATCGCTCGCCTCGGCGGCGGGCGCGGAATTGCGCGAAGAAATTTATCGCTTTTTCGATCGCGACGGCAGAACGCTCGCGCTGCGCGCCGATTTCACGATCCCGATCGCACGCATCGTCGGCACCAAACTGTATGATCGCGCGATGCCGCTCCGTTTTTTTTACGTCGGCTCGGTCTTTCGCTACGAAGAGCCGCAAGCCGGCATTCGCCGCGAGTTTACGCAAGCCGGCATCGAGCTGATCGGCGCGGCGACGCCGGACGCGGACGCGGAAGCGCTCGCGCTCGCGGTCGAGTCATTGCGCGCGCTTGGCTTGGAAAATTTTCGTTTCACGCTCGGCAGTGTCGCGTATCTGCACGCGCTCACGCGCGATTTGCAACTCGACGATGCCGCGCGGCTCGCGTTGGCCAACGCGTGGCGGCGCAAAAATATTTCCGCGCTGAACGGTTTGCTCGATTCGCTTTCGCTCGATCCTGCGCGCCGCGCCGCGCTCGCGCAAATTCCGGCGCTTGCCGGCGATGCGCGCGTGCTCGACCGCGCACCCGCGCCGAACGACGACGCGCGCGCGGCGATTGAGCATTTGCGCGCGGTGCTCGCGCGGCTCGCGCCGATGGGCATTCGCGATTGCCTCACGATTGATCTCGCGGAAAATCGCGGAATGGCGTACTACACCGGCATCTTGTTTGAAGCGTTTGTCGAGGGGCTGGGCTTTTCGATTTTGAGCGGCGGTCGCTACGACAATCTAGTTGAACGGTTCGGTCCGCCCTTGCCGGCGATTGGCTTTGCGGTCGGCATCGAGCGCGTGTTGATGGCGCCCCGCGCGGCGCGCGCACAGAATCGCGCCGGCATCGCGCCGGATGTGATCGCGCAATTGCCGGCGGATTTCGCGGCGATGCAGTCGGCGCGCGCGGCGGGGCAAATCGTCGAGGTGGATGTGTTGAATCGTGAGGCGGATGTGTTGCGCGAATTCGCGCGCGTGCGCGGCGCGCGCGAAATTTTCTGGCGCGATGGACCCAAGGAAAATCTGTGAAGCCGTTGACGATTGCGCTGGCAAAGGGCAGGTTGCTCGATCCATCCGCGCGCTTGCTCGCGTCGCTCGGTTTTGATTTGAATGGCGCGGCGAATTCGCGCCAACTCATTTGGGATGATGTCGCGCGCGGTGCGCGATTTTTGATCGCAAAGCCGTCCGACGTGCCGATCTATGTGGAGAACGGCGCGGCGGATGCGGGCATTGTCGGTCAAGATGTTTTGCGCGAGGGCGACGCGGATGTGTATGAGCCGCTCGCGTTGAATTACGGACATTGCCGGCTTGTCGTCGCCGGCAAAGCCGAGCACGCGGCGGCGGATTGGCGGTTCAATGCCGGCTTGCGCGTCGCGACGAAATATCCGCGCGCGGCGCAAAAATTTTTTTCCGCGCGCGGGCTGGCGGCGGAAATTATTGGCTTAGCCGGCTCGGTCGAACTCGCGCCGATGGTCGGACTCGCCGATTTGATTGTGGATTTGGTGGACACCGGGCAGACGCTCAAAGCGAATGGGCTGATTGAGCTGGCGGAAATTTTCAAATCGCAAGCCGCGTTCATCGTGAATCGCGCGAGTTTTACATTGCGCGCGGACGAGTTACGGGCAATGATGGAAAAGATCGAGGAGCGGCGTGACCAATAATCTAGTACGCATTGATTTTCACACGCACACCTACTTGAGCGGCGACGGCGAATTGTTGCCGAGCGAACTCTTGCGCCGCGCGCAATTGAAAGGTTACGCCGCGCTCGCGATGACCGATCACGTGGACGCATCAAATTTGGAACGCGTCCTCGCGGCGCAATTGCAATATCTGCGCGACGCGGCGAATGATTTTCCGGTCGTCGCATTGCCCGGCGTCGAGCTGACCGATGTGCCGCCGGCGCGCATTGCCGCACTCGCGCGGCGCGCGAAAGAATTAGGCGCGGCGATTGTCGTCGTGCATGGCGAGACGATTGCGGAAGAAGTCGCACCCGGCACGAACCGCGCGGCGGTTGAATGCGCGGACGTGGACATGCTCGCGCACCCGGGTTTGCTCACGATGGATGAAGCGCGGCTTGCCGCGCAGAATAAAATTTTTCTCGAACTGTCGGCGCGACGCGGGCATTCGCTGACGAATGGGCATGTGGCGCGCAGCGCGCGCGATGCCGGCGCGCAATTGCTCGTCAACACCGACGCGCATGCGCCCGACGATCTGATGGATCACGCGCGCGCGATGGTCGTCGCGCGCGGCGCGGGGCTGGACGACGCGGAAGTCATCGCGGCGACGGAGACGAATCCGCGCGAGTTGCTGGAACGCGCGCGGGCGCGTCTCTATTCCAAAGCGTGAAGTATTTTCCGATGTAGTTTAGCCCCTCGCGGGCGTCGGACGCGCACAAGGCGCTATGC
>JACQGS010000228.1 GCA_016199405.1 Chloroflexota bacterium
GAAGTACGGCGATGTGCTGATCGAAGTCGCTCGGCGCGTCCAGTCGATCATCACGGCGCGCAATCGGGCCCAGGCCAAGGCCAGCGACGCCTTGCTCTCGGCGCGCATGATCCCGGCCGTCCTGCTCTTCGTGACGCTCACGCTCAGCCGCGATCCGAACGTGGCGTTGACGCTCCAGGCCGGGCCGGTGCAACTTGTCCTGGCGGGCGTGGCCGGGTTGATGATGCTCGGTTACTTTGTCATGCGCTCGATGGTGCTGGAAGCAGCATAGGGGATTGCTGATTGTTGAATGCTGACACTTGCACCGCACTGCGTGCGTTGCAGTGCAGGTGTGGGGAGATCGTACGCGGGACCTTTGCGGAGATCGGCGGGGGGCTGTCACAAATTATCACGTTTCTAGATTTGCCGAGCAATTGTGATCTCGAATGCCCGTGATGATTTGTGAATTGACGGTGATGCGTTTCTCGCCGGGGTAACGCAGGTTCGAATTGCGAATCGCGGCGCGGACGCGTTCGCGCGATTCCTGAACGGAGGCATCCGGCAAACCGACGACGGTCATGCCGGCTTGCCCGTTGGAGATGTAGACCTGGACATCCACGAGCGCGTCGTCGAGACCGACGACCGCGCCCAAGGTGACTTGAGCGAGCATCGTTGCTCCGGGAGAAAGATAATCGAGCGTACGGACAGTAGCATGGCATTAGAGACGCGTCAAGCAAACGAATCAAGCCACGAAAAATGTTACCCTAGCCGGTATCGTCGAAACATTCGATGCGGGACAAGGTTAACGGCAATACGTTTGTTCCAGGCCCAAGCGATGTGATATCGAAGTACAGAGGAAGCAACCCCGTCGTGCTCCCTCTGCATCACAAGTATGACTCGGTTGGTCTGTTGCACCGTTTAACAATGACTATGGGCCCGCCAGCGCCTTGTTGATCACGGACGCAGCAGTATCGAGCGCGTCTTTCGCCGAGGCGGCACCCAGCTCGATTTTTTCGACGGCTTTGCGAAGTTGCTCATCGCTGTTGCCCAATTCGCTAAAGACCGGAATCGCGCTCGAGGACTGCACCGCTTTGATGACGCTCTCCGCGTTAGGTGAGGTCTTGTAGTACTCTTTCAACGCGGGCACATCCGAAACCGATTTGCGAATCGGCACATAGCCAGTCTGCAAGAACAGATCAACGCTATTCTCCGCGCTCGTCATCCACTTGGCAAATTCCCACGCGGCTTTTTGTTTCTCCGCCGTCGTTTTAAAGATGACCAGACTCGCGCCCCCCAACGGCTCGGAGCAGACTTTTTTGCACGGCAGTGGCGCGACCCCGACTTTGAACTTGGCGTCTCTTTCAATCGTGGCAAGCGTTGCCGAAGAGCGCATCAACATGCCCACTTTGCCCGCGACGAAATCCGCGCCGGCATTGGCGTGCTGATTCGACGGCATCACTTTGTTCTTGGTCACGAGATCGCCCCAGAATTGCAGCGCCTCGATCCCTTCGGGACTATTGTAAACCACTTTTTTGCCGTCGTCGCTCAGAATCTTGCCGCCGTTCTGCAGCATCATCGCGCTGAAATACCAGTGCGTATCCGTGTGCGTATTAAATCCCCATTGACCCGGTTTGGTTAGCGCCGTTGCGGCTTTCACGAGTTCGTCCCAGGTTGTCGGCGGTTTGCTCGGGTCAAGACTCGCCGCGACGAACAGGTCTTTGTTGTAATACAACATCGGCACGCTGTTGTTGAACGGCATTGTCACGATCTTGCCCTGGAATTTGTTATAGTCCCAAAAGCCATCATAAATGTCGGCGCGTTCGGCTGCACTGGCAAGGTCGGCAATGGGGACAATCGCGCCGGAATCACCGAGCGTCGGCGCGCCGCCCATCTGTGCAATGTCCGGCATTGTCTTGGCGGTGATCGCGGCAGTCAACTTTTGTGCAATGTCCGCGTAACTGCCTTGGAAAATAACTTCGACCGTGACGTTCGGCTGGGACTTGTTGTACTTGTCCACCAGTGCTTCGACGAATTTGCCCTGTGTGCCGGAGAGTGCGTACCAAAAAGTGAGTTTGACTTTTTGTGCGGGGGCAGCCGGCGATTGCGGCGCCGCGGTGGGCTGGACGGGCGCGGGGGCTTGAGTTGGCGCGGCCGTCGCGGCGGCTGGACGGGCGCGGGGGCTTGAGTCGGTGCGGCGGTTGGCGGCGCCGACGGCGACGCGCACGCGGCAAGCCATGCCAAGGCGATCAACCCGAACATCGCGATACGAGATTTGGAAAACATCTTTTCCTCCTTGTTCGATTTCAGATGGCGGAGAGCTGAGTGCGGATTGCGCGTTCGAATTGAATCACCTCCTTGTTTCGTTCCAATCTCAAACCTCTCATCTCATTATTGCTTGATTCCTGTCGCGGCGATGCCTTGCACGAATTGTTTTTGCACAAACAAATAAAGGATGACGACCGGCAGCGAAACAAAAACCGCCGCCGCCATCAGCAAGCCCCACTGACTTGCGCCTTCCTGCCCGACAAAGTAACGCAAGCCGATTTGCACGGTCCGCATATCGTTGCTGTTGGTCACGATGAGGGGCCAGAGATAACTGTTCCAATTGCCCATAAACGAAAAGAGCGCGAGCGTCGCGAACGCCGGACGCGAGAGTGGCACCACGATGCGCCATAAAAACCCCAAACGCCCACAGCCGTCGAGGATCGCGGCATCTTCAAGTTCGTTGGGAATTTGGAGAAAAGCTTGCCGCAAGAGAAATACGCCGAACGCGCTGGCGAGGAACGGCGCGATCAACGCAAAGTAGGTGTCGAGTCCAAACGCCGGATGCAGATCGCCAAACGTTTTCAGCACGAGGAACGATGGAATGATCGTCATCTGGTGCGGGATCATCATACTGGCGAGATAAATCGTAAACAGTGCGTCGCGTCCCGGAAAGCGAATCCGCGCGAACGCAAAAGCCGCGAGCGCGCCGGTGATCAACTCGCCCAACGTTACCGCGAGCGCGACGACGATGCTATTGAAAAAATATTTCGCGAACGGAGCCGATTGCCACGCGCGCACGTAATTCTGCCAGGCAAATTCTGTGGGAATCCATTGCGGCGGGTAGGTAAACATTTCGGACTGCGCTTTGAGCGAGGTCGAGATCATCCACCCGTACGGCAGAATCATCGCGAGCGCCCCGACAATCAGGAGGGCGTGAATTGGAATGTTGGCGAGTTTCTTGGACATGGTTCCACTGCTCACTGATAGTGGACGCGCGGTCCCAGCACCTTGACTTGAATCAATGTCAGCACCAGAATGATCGCGAACAAGACCATCGCAATCGCGGAGCCA
>JACQGS010000235.1 GCA_016199405.1 Chloroflexota bacterium
ATTCTGCAACAACTCGATGCGGCGATGCCGCTGCCGAACAACGGACACGCGACTCCGGACTCTGGACAGCCAACTGCGGACGACGACATTGAACGCGCGGTCGCGCAAGTGCGCGCGGCGCGGCAGCCCGAACGGCGTTGCGGCAATTGCGCTCAGCCGTTCGACGCAGGCGATCAATTTTGCGCGCGATGTGGAAATAAACTGTGAAATCCCAAATCCCAAATCCCAATCTCCAAGCGCCGATCGCCGCGTTCTTTATTCTTCTTTGCGCGGTTGCCTTCGTTCTACCTTTTTCTCATTCGGTCAGCGCGCAATCCGCCGCGGCGGGTAAAATCGAAGGGCAGTTGGTCAACGCCAGCAAAGACGCGCCGATCAACAGCACCGCGAATCTCACCGTCACATTATTTTCGGCGGCTGCCAATGCAACGGCGCCCATCACATCAACCACGCGCAGCGACGCGAGCGGTCGTTTTTCTTTTTCCAATCTCGATACGCTGCCGGAGACGCGCTATCTCGTGCTCGCGAATTATGCCGGCGTAGATTATTATTCCGATCTGCTCACCTTCGCGGTGAATCAATCGAGCATTCCGATTACGATGACGCTCCGCGAGACTACGACCGATCCCGCCGCGTTGCGCGTCAACCAAACGCATTTCATTATCGACGTCGGTGCGGGCGTGCTCGACGTGATTCAAGTCATCATCGTTCAAAATCCGACCGACCGGACGTTTGTCGGCAAGTCGCTCACGGGTCCGCATCGCGCAACGCTGACGCTGCCGATTCTCGCCGACGCGCGCAACGTGCGCTTCGAACGCGCCGACGCCGACGCGACGACGCTGCGCGATGCGTCCGCGCTGACGTACACGCTGCCCTTTTTTCCCGGCGACGAACAAATTGTTTTCACGTACGAAATTCCCTTTACCCCGCCCACCTATCCGTTCAATCTGACGATGCCGTTCGCGTCCGCGCAATTCCGGATTTTGCTGTCAGATGTCGGCGGCAAAATTGATTCTCCGCAACTTTCCGCGCCCACGTCCTTCGCCGCGCAGAATGGCGCAAAATATCTCGTGACGACCGCGACTAACCTGACCGCAAACCAAACGATCCGCGCGACATTCACCAATCTGCCCGGCGATGCCGCGCCCAGCGCGCGCGGCGGCGAATTCAATTCGCCGGTGGTTGCCGGCGGCGTGATTGGCGTGACGGGGCTTGCCACCGGTGCGCTGCTCGTGCTGGCATTGACGCGGCGGCGCGTGAATAGAACGCGGCAAGAATTGATCGAGATGCTCGCGGATTTGGATGAGGGTTTTGAAGCCGGCAAAATGAGCGCCGGCGAGTATCGCGCGGAACGCGCGCGGGTGAAAGAAGAATTGATGGCGGAGACCTTCGAGGTCTCGGAGACCTCGAAGGTCTGACGCCAATGAACGAAACTCTGATTGCCGTCGAGAACCTCGACAAAATTTTCGGCGCGCGCTATGCCTTGCGCGGCGTGTCGCTGCGCGTGCATCCCGGCGAAATCGTCGCGCTCGTGGGACCCAACGGCGCCGGCAAAACGACGTTGCTGCGCATTCTCGCCACACTGTCGCGACCGAGCGCGGGCGCGCTCAGCATCGGACGCATTCCGCTGCCGCAACACGCCGCGTCGGCGCGCGCGGCGATTGGCTTTGTGGGGCATCAAACTTTTTTGTACGATAATCTCACCGCGCGCGAGAATTTGGAGTTCTTCGCGACAATGTACCATTTGCCGGACGTTGCCGCCCGCGTCCGCGACGCCGCGCAGCGCGTCGGCATCGAAAACCGGCTGAACGATTTGGCGCGCACGCTTTCGCGCGGACTGCAGCAACGCGTCACGCTCGCGCGGATGCTGTTGCATTCGCCGGCGGTTTTGTTGCTCGACGAGCCGTACACCGGCTTAGACCAGCCGTCGGCGAATCGGCTGGACGAGATTTTTCGCGTCGCCCAACGCGAGGGGCGCGCGGTTTTATTTTCGACGCATGATTTGGAGCGCGGGCTGGCAGTCTGTGATCGCGCGCTGATCCTGCAGAATGGGCGCATCGCGCACGATTTGCCGCGCGGCGATTGGAAAACTCTCGCCGGCTTTATGGAGATTTACGCGCGGGTGTTGAATTGACCTTTTTCTCGCACATCATCGCGATCATCCGCAAAGACCTCCTCGCGGAATTGCGGACGATTGAAATTTCGAGCGCGGTTATTTTTTTCGCGCTGATCGTGCTGGTGATTTTCAATTTCGCGTTTGAATTGCAGGTCGGCAGTCAAGAGATTCAGACGCTGGGTCCGGGCGTGTTGTGGGTCGCGTTCGCGTTCAGCAGCATGATCGGCTTGGGGCGTTCGATCTCGGCGGAAAAAGACAAGGGCAGTTTGGAAGGGCTGCTGCTGACGCCGGTGGATCGCGGCGCGATTTATCTAGGCAAGGTGGCGAGCAATTTCATTTTCACCAGCATTATGGAAGCCATCACGCTCGTCGCGTTTGTGATTCTCTTCAATCCGACGAGTCTATCGCTGGCAGTCATTCCGTATATAATACTGGGGACGCTCGGCTTGAGCGCGATTGGCGTCCTGCTCGCGGCAGTCGCCGCCGGCACGTTGATCCGCGAAGTGATGCTGCCGGTGCTGCTCTTTCCGGTTTCGATTCCGCTCTTTTCGGCGGGCGTGAATCTCACGCGCAACGCGTTTGAATCGCGCCCGTTTAGCGACGACGCCGGTTCGTTTGGACTGCTCGTCGCATTCGATGTGATCTTTTTGGTCGTCGCATTTTTGCTGTTCGAGTACGTCGTGGAAGAGTAAGGACAAGTCACAAGTCACAGGTCGCAGGTTACAAGTCGCAAGTCTCAGGTCGCAAGTCTCAGACTTTACGCATCGCTTTACGCACTACGCAATACGAGGCAACTGTGTCTAACAAATCCAACCGTCTCACCGACCTTCTCGGTCTCGCCACCAGTACGCTCATCGTCATCGGCTTGTATATGTCATTTCTCTACGCGCCGACCGAAGTGAACATGGGCTTGGTGTATCGCATTTTCTTTTTTCATCTCGCGGCGGTCGCCGCCGGCTTCTTGGGCATCGTCGTCGTTGCGATTGCCGGCATCGCGTATTTGCGCACGAGCGCGCGCGCGTGGGATCGCATCGCGGAGGCATCGGCGGAGATTGGCGTGACGTTTTGTTTCGCCGCGCTCGTCGCCGGCTCCATTTGGGCGCGCCCGATTTGGGGCGTGTGGTGGACGTGGGATCCGCGCCTCACGTCGTTCTTGATTCTCTTGTTCATCTACATCGCGTATCTTTTGCTCCGCGCGTCCGCGCGCGATGACGCGCGCGTCGCGCGCTTTAGCGCGGTCTTTGGCATCATCGGCGCGGTGGACGTGCCGCTCGTGATCGCGAGTGCGCGCGTCTGGCGCGGCATTTCGCCGGTGCTGTTTCAGGAGAACGCGCAGGGCTTTACGTTTGGGCTGACGCCGGAAATGGTGCAGACGCTCGCGGTTTCGATCAGCGCGTTTGTGCTGTTGTACTTTTATTTGTTGATTCAACGCGTCCGGCTGGAGGAAATTCGCGATGAGATCGTCGCGATTCGCCGGCAGATCGCGACGCGCTAAAGGATTACAATGGACATCACACTCAAAGATTTGCTCGCCGAAATTCGCAATCTCTCGTTTCTGTTTTACGGCTACGCCGCCATTTGGCTGATCGTCGTCGCGTATATTTTTTCCCTGTCGCGGCGCGAAAGTAAATTGCGGGACGAAGTGGCAGAATTGAAACGGTCATTAGCGGACGAAGGGCAGTCCAAGCGATAGCCCTTCCGTTCAAGGAGTTTTTGAAATGCAAAACAACAAAACTCTGTTGCTCGCGCTTGCCGGCTTACTCGGCGTTTTTGTGGTTTGTATGACCGTGATTGTCGCCGGGCTTCTGTTGACCGGACGCCTCGCCGCGCCGGCAGCCGCGAGTGTCGCGAATCCCGCGCCGGCGCGTCCCGCCGTTGCCAAGATCGGCAGCCTCGCGCCGGAAATCGCGCTCAAGACATTGCCGGACGGAAAAGATTTTGTGCTCTCGCAACAAGTCGGCAAAGCCGTGTTCGTGAATTTTTGGGCAACGTGGTGCGGACCCTGCCGCGAAGAATTTCCAGCCATCGTGCGGACGAACAATAAATTCAAGGACAAGGGACTTGTCATCGTCGGCGTCAACACGCAAGACGATAACTCGGATCAGGGCGTGCTCACGTTCATGAAAAACGCGCTCGTCAATTTCCTCATCGTGCGCGATATCGGCGATCGCGCGACGCGCGCGTACAACGTGCGCGGCTTGCCGACCAGCATTTTCATTGACCGTCAAGGCATCATCCGCGATATCGTCGTCGGCGGTCCCATAACGGACGATTATCTCGAAGAAAAAATAAAGTCGATTTTGGAGTAGGGGCGACTCTTGTGGTCGCCCCAATGGCAACCGCAAGGGCTGCCCATACCAATATGCCGCATCGCATCGTCTTTTACACCAAACCCGGTTGTCATCTTTGTGAAGACGCGGCGCGGTTATTGGCGCAACTTCAACCGGCATTCGCGTTGACGATTCAAACGATTGACATTCAAAGCGATCCCGAACTGTTCAAAAAATATTTCGATCAGATTCCGGTTCTGGTGATTGACGATCGCGTGACGCTCGCCGCGCCGATTCGCGCAGAGGATGTGCGCGCGGCGCTCTCGATTTCGGATTTCGGATTTCGAATTTCGGAATAGGTTTTCAATCCGAAATCCGCATTCCGAAATCCGAAATTGCTGGCAAGCCCTTTCGAAGGAACAACAATGACTGCTCTGATCGCCTTTGGTTCTGGGTTACTGTCGTTTCTGTCGCCGTGTGTTCTGCCGATGGTGCCGATTTACATCGGCTATTTGAGCGGCGCGGCGGTCACGCCCGATGGCATCACGACTGCGCGGCGTTCCGCGGTCGCGCATGCCGGCGCGTTCGTGCTGGGCTTTACGCTCATCTTTATCGCGATCTGGAGCGCACTGTCCGCGCTGACCGTCATTTTTAGCAAATCCGATATCGGTCACGTCGCCGGCATCATCCTGATCATCTTCGCGTTTCACTTTATCGGGATCGAATTTCACGTGGGGCGATTCAAGTTTTCAACCCGCCTTCCGTTTTTATATCAAGAAGCGCGCGTGGAAGTCGGGCAACGTCCGCTCGGTTATCCGACGTCGCTCCTCACTGGCATGGCATTCGCCGCGGGCTGGACACCGTGCATCGGTCCCACTTTATCCGGCGTGATCGCGCTCGCGACGCAAGAGCAAACGGTTTGGCAAGGCACCGCGCTCTTGCTCGCGTATGCCGCGGGCTTGGGCGTGCCGTTCATTCTCACCGCGTTTTTCTTGGGCAGCGCGACGCAGTTGTTGAAGCGATTGTCGCCGCATCTCCGCAAAGTAGAAATCGCGAGCGGCGTGCTGTTGCTCGCGATGGGCGTGCTTCTCCTCACCGACAAATTTACGTTCATCAATTCTTTTTTCTTCAACCTCACGCCGGATTGGTTGAAGCAACTTTTGTAACCGCACATAGACCGGAACATCTATTGACACAGCACTCGGTGCGTGTTATGGTCGCCTCAAAGGAGGAACGAAATGAACAAAAAAGTACTCTTGATCATTGGTGGTGTGGCGCTGGGAGCGTGTCTTCTCTGCGCGGGGATCATTGTGGTCGCGGGGGCTTTGGGTGTCGGGTTGACCCAGCCCGCGGCGACCGTCGGCGATGCGTTCATGACCGCGCTGAAAAATGGCGATTATGATGCCGCTTACAATCTCTGCGCTCCGTCTTTGCAACAAGAATTGAAAAGCGCCCGCAACTTGGAAACGCTTGTCAAGAACGGCAAAGTTCAGCCGACAGAGTGGACGTTTGCCTCGCGCGATATTTCCGGAGATTCTGGGCAATTGGACGGCACAGTTAAATTCACCGGCAATCGTGAAGGGACTGTCCGCGTAGTGCTCGCCCAAGTCGGCGGGGCTTGGAAGGTCACGGGGTTTAATCTAAAAGAAAAATAAGTCGTACTGTAAGGGCGAAGCATTTGCCAAACCGCGATCTCAAGACAGCGAGGTTGGTTCATACCAACCTCGCTTATATTTTCACCTCTTCAACCTACTTTGGCTCCAGAACAACAGACTCTTTCTCCATTACAATCTCCTTAAACTCCCAACCTTTCTGTTCCGCTAACGTTTTGAACGCGCGGCGAAAGATGAGCGTCGCTTCGATTTTCGCACTGCCTTGACGCGGCGCGACGAACGTGTAACTCGACACATCCGTTGCGAGCGCGGGGATGCGTGTGTCCGCGCGCAGAACCGTTTGCCGCCAATACGAAACCGCCGGCGAATCCTCCGTCCAGAGATTTTCCAATATCTTGGCATAGCCCTTGCCCGGTTTGCCGGCGTAATCGTTGGGCGCGTTGCCTTTGCCGCCCCATTCGGGAGCAACTGAACCCTCCCGCAAATTCATTTCGCGTCCTTGCGCGTCCGTTGCTTTGACGAGCAGAATCATATTTCGCATCGGATGGTCGGTGGGGATGTGATGCCCTGCCTCACTGTTCGTCACGCGCACCTCGACGCGAATCTTGTCGCCGTCTTGCCGCGCGTCGAGCTTCAGCGTTGCGGTGTTCTGCAAGAGGTGCTCGTCCACGCCGGGAAAAGTATGCGTGAAAATCTCGGCGGGATCACGTTCCAATCCGCCACGCCCCGGCGCAAAGTTTGTCGCGATGCCGTCCGGCTTCATATGGCAATCCTGACACGTTTTACCGGTGCGCGGATCGCTGTACGGACTCGCTTTCCATTCCGCAAAAGATTGATAGATCGGCGTGCCCCAAAAACTCGCATTGTGGCACGGCGCGCAGTATTCGCTCTTGCGTTGCAATGGAGAATTTGTGTCCGGTCCGACGTCCACATCGTCGTACGGACCAAAGAAAAGTTGTGGCTCCGGCGCGGGACGGCGCAACACGAGCGACAAGACGCCGGGCATGTTTTCGTACGGCAAGCCGGTCGCGGGATTGAGTTTTACGTCGGCGACCTTGTGGCAAAAATCGCAGTGCGCCCCTTGCGCTTCGACGCCTTTCACTTGATTCGGGTCCGTGCCGTACGGCGCGACAAGCGCGGCGGATGGCAAATGACACGCCGCGCAGTTGCCGGCAGAATCCGGAAAATCGAGTTTGAAACCGGGTCCGAAGTAAGGTTGATTCGGGTCAGGCAGAAGCGGGATGCGACCGTAATCTTGATGCGAAGCAAAACGCGTCAGTGGACTCTTGTTTCCTTCGACATCCGTCCCATTGTAGAGCGTGCGAAAGCGGATGTTAGACGCGCCGCGCGCGTGCGCGCCGCCTGCCCACTGCTTGAAAATGATCTCGCCGTGACAATCGCGACAGCCGAGCGTGAGCTGTCCCGCCAGCGGCAAGAATGCGTCGTCGAATGACAGGCGCGCGGCGATGCCGAGACCGGCACTGATTAGAAATTCGTCCCACGCCGCGCGCTCGACAGACGGCGCAATCCACTTGTAGCCATCGGTATCTTGAGCGAGATATGATTTCAGAACAATGAGCGCGTTGCTCTCGCCGGGTGTCGCGTCGGTGCCGCCGATGTAGTAGCCGTCCAGCCACGCGGTCACGCGCGCCGCGCCGCGCGCGTTTACATCGCGCAGAACGAACGCGCCTTGCGCGTCCGTGATTGTTTGCGTCTTCGTCGTTTTGACGCGGACGCTCACGTTGGCGAGCGGGTGCGTGCCATCGCTGACGACGCCGCGAATGTCGCCGGTGGTTTCGGTATTCAACCGGCTAATCCACACGACGACAAGAAAAGGCAACATCAGAAGCAGACCACGGAGGGCACGCTTTTTCATCTGCCACCTCTTGCGCTAACGACGCAACCATGCTTGAGCGAGCCACAGCGCGATGAACGGGAACGCAACGAACACAAACCCGAGCGAACACAATCCGCTGCCGTCTTTGGTTTCCGCCGGCGTCGGCGTCTGCGCGACCATCGCAATCGTGGTGGGAGATGGAGCGGGCGTAGGCGCGCGCGTCGGCGGAGGGGCAGTGAGCGAAGGCGTGGTTGTGGATGCAACCGTCGGCGTCGGCGTTGCGGCGATCTGCGGCTGACCGATTCGAAAGACCCCGCCGCCTTCGGTCGCGGCAAACAGGAGTTTGCCGTCAGACGAGATTGCCAGCCGATTGACCGCGCGAACCCTCAATCCTTGGTTAATGAGTACCCACGTCTTACCACTGTCCGCAGAACGATAAACACCCGACCGCATGTCTGCCGCATAGACTACTTGAGAGCCGCTCGGATCAATCACGATGCTATGAATTGCCGACTCGGGATTCATGCCTGCACTCGATTGTTGCCAGTTTTTCCCGCCATCCACACTCTTGAACAGTGCGGCATTTTCTGAGCCCGCGTAGACCACCTCTGGATTGGATGGATCAATCGCCAGCGCGCGAATTTCGGGAACCGGAATGCCTTGGGTGGACTTGGACCACGTGCCACCGCCATCGGTCGTCTTGAACACGCCGCCATCGAGTGTGCCGACGTAGACGATGTTGGGATCGCGCGGGTGAACTGCAAGAGCCAGCATATTGAGCCGCACCGGTTCGAGTCCTTGGTTGACCGGAAGCCAACTGCGTCCGCCGTTGGTGCTCTTGAAAACGCCGCCGCCCTTGGTTTCTCTTGCATTTTGGATGGTCATGGACTGGATGCCGGAGGCGGCGTAGACGATGCTCGGTTGCGATGGAGCAAATGCGATCTGGTTCATTGCGATGCGTTGGGTGGGCGTGTCCACGCCGACGGGGGGAAGGGCTTCTTGCCACTTTTGTCCGCCGTCGGTGCTCATACGGATATTGCCGTCAATTTCGTGACCAGTGAGAATCCGCACCGGCGCGGTTGGGTCAATCGCTACGGCGCGCATGTTATTGATATACCCTGTTGTGCTACGTCCTTGCCAACTCA
Source organism: Chloroflexota bacterium (assembly GCA_016199405.1). Taxonomy (GTDB): domain Bacteria; phylum Chloroflexota; class Anaerolineae; order UBA4142; family UBA4142; genus JACQGS01. The sequence continues at coordinate 8,979 of JACQGS010000235.1, forward strand.
GCCCTCCATCCAGACTGACGTGAACACCGTTCTTGGATCCAACGACGACGTAATTCGGATTGCTGGGCGCAACCGCGATGTCCCACGCCTGCGCACCGGTGTAGCCCACACTCGCGTCCGCCCACGCCTTGCCACCATCATCGCTGCGAAATACGCCGCCGTCGTAGGCATTCATGTAGACCAAATTAGGATTCTTCGGGTGTACTGCCAGCGCGATGGGCTGGCCGCGATTCTCACCCTTCGGCGCGGTGTCAAAGCGCTGCCAAGTTTCGCCGCTGTCAGCACTGCGCAGGAATTCATTGCCGGCGTCAACGTAAACAATGTTCGGATTGCTTGGAGCAAAAGCGACAGCCGAGTACCGGATTTGGTTATCCCTGCCAATCGGATAGACCTTGCGCCAATGTTGGCCACCATCGGTGGTCTTGAAGACCGCACCGTAGAGTTCGCGTTGTTCATTCAGAAACGCGCTGGCTTTGCCGGTGGTGGCGAACAGAATCTGTGGGTTCTGCGGATGCATCGCGAGCCCGCCGACCGAGAGACTCGTTAGCCCTTCGTTGATCGGAAACCACGTGCGCCCGCCGTCGGTACTTTTGAGAATTCCTTCCGGCTGGACCGCGATGCGGTCAAAGATGCCAGTCGAAGCATAGAGGATATTCGTATTGGTGGGATCAACGATGATCCAGCGTACCAATGCGCCTGGCTCAAGAATCTTGGTCCATTGCTTGCCGCCATCGGTCGTCTTGTAAATAAAGCCGCGTTCCTCCAATTTACGTGGATCGGGTCTATAGTTGCCACCCATGTAAACGATGTTCGAATCCTTGGGGTCAACGGTGAAAGCACGGATCTCCATCACAGGACGGTCTTCAATACCATTGTCCATCTGCGACCATGCTTTTCCGCCATCCACACTTTTGAACACACCGCGCATTCCCTGAGTGCCCGCCCATAGGATGTTCGGATTATTCTGATCAATAGTGAGACTGAAGATCGGAACTGCGTCACCGGAAAAGCCCGCCCGGGCGCTGATACCCGAGTTCATGGCTATCCAGGTCAGTCCACCATCGGCGCTACGGTGAACGCCAGCGTTCGCGTCAGTCACCCAAAGGAAGTTGCTGTCGAGTGGATGAATGCGGATGTCATAGCCGATGCCACCGCGCGGTCCGCCGGTGAATGTCCACGCAAGACCCGGGAGAGGCGTCGGCGTCGGGGTGGGCGCGGGACCGATGACCGTCACATCGTCAATGTGAACGTGGGATCCATCTAACGTCTCAATGCCAATACTGCCCGCAAGCACAGGCGTTGAATCGGTATGGTCAATCCGTAAAACGCCGTCCACATAGACCTGGATGCGATTGCCTTTGCCCACAATCTCAACCATGTACCACCGACCGAACTCGTGGTTTCCCGGGCTGGAGATGAGATTCGGGTGATTGTCGCACGGCATTGTCTTCGACAATGAGACTTGATTGGGGTGGAAGGCGATGAAGTACCGCTCGCATCTGCCCAGACGGAAGTTGAGATGAAGCCCTTGTTTGTTCCCTGGCTCCAACTTGACCCTGGCTTTGAAAGTAAAGTCGGACCAGCTGCCCTGTTTCACCAAGATTCCCCAGGTGTGTTCTGTGCCGCTCAACACCCAGTTGCCGTCCGGCTCTTGCTCCACTTGCCAGAAATCTTTGCCAGACCGTCCGTCAGTACCCATCAGCTGCCACGCATTCGCTTTGCCGCTCTCGAAATCATCTTTGAAGAGGACCGTTTCCATTGAGCCTTGTCCCGATGCACGAGATGTGCTGATGAGCGCGAACAAAACCAAGAGAACGACAATAGCCATCGCAACCTGAGAACGCTTCTTCACGGTTACCTCCCGTCTTTCAGTTGGGGAAACAAAAAATGTCTTTCTAGGGGGTCCCCTCCCCCAGAAAGACATTGTCACGCTACAGTATCATAGCGTCACGCGCGCCGATAGCATCGGCGCGTCACAATCACCAATCTGCCGCGACTATAGCACTCGACGCGGGGCAAGTCAAGGGGCTGGCGGGCGCATTTAGCAGTTGGGGGAGGGCTCGGACAGGAACAGCGCATCGAAGCGTCCATTGACCCAGGCCAGCCGGAGGTGTAACAAATGATTGAAGCCGTCTTCGCTCCACCGCATCCCGACACCTTTGAATCGCTGCTGGATCAACCATTTGCATGCACTCTCGACCATCCCACTGCCCAACGGCAAGCCTAGCTCCTTGAATCGCTTGTAATCTATGTGGGCGCGGTGTTTGTCCAGATAATTGGACAAATTCTGCAACGCATCGCGCGCGCCAGCGGGCAAGTCCTTCAGTTCCAACGCGGCCGCCAATTCCTGGAAGAGCGCCGCGCTCTCGCCGTGGCGGAGTTGATGGCGCGCCTGCTCAAACCAAATCTGGGCATGTGGCGCATCCAGCCACGCCGCCGCGGCCGCCCACAGGTGTTGGGCGGCGTGGTAGAAATCCAAGATGCCCGTGGCGGTCTGCTCAAACCGTTCACGGAACAGCCGCCAGAAGCCCCGCCCGCCATCGCTGACCCAGGCGACCAGTTTTGCACTCGGCACGCCTTGACGCAGGGTTTCCAGCCAGAGCCGCGGCGAGAGCGCCTCAATATCGCCCAGCACCGCGACGAGACGCCGCCGCTCCAACCGCGAGACGACCTGTCCCAGGCGTGTCGTGTGGCGGCCCAGGCGCGCCAGAATGGCGACTTTGACTTCGCGCCAGATCACCCGCCCCTTGGGCGACCCTGCCGCTGGGCGAAATGGCACCATCACGCCATCGGCACCGATCAGCACGGATTGGGCAGCGGTCTGAGCGTCCATGAGCTCGGCAGTGGGGGCTTTCCCTTTTTCTAACCGCTCCAATTCGCGCTGGAGCCGCTGCATGGCGGATTGACCGGCGGCTTGCGCCCAGCCCCAGACCGCACCGGGTGCGACCGACAGGTCGAACCAGCGGTGGAGCAACGCGGCGGCTGTTTCAAAGGGCACAAAGACCGCCAAGGCGCAGGCGATTTGTTTCACCTCGAGGCTGGTGCGCTGCTGTGGGACCCGCCCGAGGGCGGTATCCAACGGTGCCACTTGTCCGATTTTGCAACCGTGTGGACAGCGCCCCACCCGCCGTTTCCAGTGGAGGACACCGATTAGGGTTG
>JACQGS010000233.1 GCA_016199405.1 Chloroflexota bacterium
GGTGCCCAGCGCAATGCCGGCGATCAGAAAATCGCGCGCCCGTCCACTCTGCCAGCCGCGCCAGAACCAAAACAACAAAAGCATTTCGACGAGCGGAATAAAGATCGCGCGCAAGCCCAAACGACTGAGATGAAAGTGTTCGATATTCAGCGCCAGCCCGGCGGCCGCGATCAACGCCACGCGCGATTCAATCTTGACCGCGCGCGTAAATACAAACAACGCGGGAATCGTCAGGGTCCCAACGATGGCGGTAACCCAGCGAAGTTGAAAAATTCCGATGCCGAACAGGCCGAGACTTGCCGCTTGCAAATACACGATGAGCGGTTCCGGCGCGCCGATGCGATAAAAAAGCGGTCGCCAGTTTTCGAGCAGGATATAAAGCGAGTAAACGCCGTTCGTTGCCGTATCCCGATCAACACCGGGCGGCAAGGTTGCTAAATCATAAACCCGCAAGGTCCACGCGATGAGCGTGATACTCGTGATATATACCCACGTCGGCAACGACCAGAAAAAACTCACTGAACGATTCAACATGTGGTCGCTCAAGGCGTGATTTCAAAAATGAATTCATCGCGCGCCGCGCCGATGATCGGTAACCGTTCGCCAGTGTCCGCGCGATATAAACCAATCGCGATTCGATATGCTGCCTGCGCGGCTGGCAATGCCAGCGCGTATTCGTCGCGCACAACTTCCCCCTGATCCCAAATGCTCGTTGGATAATTGCCGGCTTGCGGCAGTTGGTCAATTTGCGCGACGATACGGCCACTTTCGTCCAGCACATGAACGAACACAACATAATCGCGCTCGATTGATTTTAGCGCGCGCCAGTACAACGCGAGAGTCAACTGATCGCCGCGCCGCGTCGAATCAATCCCCCACAATTCAACGTTGCCGCCGAAATTTGCGTCGAGGCGCGTCGCCGGGGCAAATGCCGGCGTTGCGCGCGCGCCGATCTTGATCGAGCCAACGATCGCGCGGCTCTCATCCGTGCGGACGATATTGAGCCGCTCGCCCGGTTTAGCGACCGGATACAATCCGACCTGCACCGCATATTTTCCCGGCGCGGCGTCTGCGTCAATTGGCACGCGCACGACATCGCGCAACGCGTCGCCGGGTTTCCAATACAATGTGGGGAACGCGCCGCGCGCCGGAATCACATCCGCGCCGCCGGCGCGCCGATCGTTCTGCCCGATCAACTGCACAAAAACGCGATATGATTCGCGCATCGGCGCGCGCGCGCGCCAGTACAGCGTCACATCCAATGTTTCGCCCGGTTTCACCGCGCGCGCACTGATCTCTGCGCCGCGCAGTTCGAGTTGATTTGCAAAATTGATGGCCAGTGGCGACGCGACGCGCGCAAGATCGGATTCAGAAAGTAGCGGAGGCGGGGTGTACGCCGGGATGGTATAGGCAAGCGGAACGAACGCGGCGAGCGCGAAGAAAAGCAAATTCAAAATTCTAAATTCATAATTCAAGATTCGTAATTCGTATTGCGTATTGCGTATTTTCAAATTCAAAATTCGAGACAACCATTTCGCAATCCGCAAACCGAAATCCGAAATTGAGCATAACCCCAGCGCGAAGAAAAATGCGAACGCGGCAATCGCCGGAAACAAATAGCGTCCCTGGTCCGCGCCGACGGTCAGCCGGATGAATTGAAGTTGCGCGATGAGGATGAGGAAGACCCACGCGGCGGGAAGGAAAATCGTAAATCGTAAATCGTAATTCGTATTTCGTGATTCTGTCCTGAACCCTTCGACTTCGCTCAGGGCAAACTCCGCCGAAGGATCGTAATTCGTAGTTAGCAATTTGAAGAGACCCAGAATGGCTAAGAAGGTAAGAATGCCAAGACCACCAAGCAAAAGTGGCGGAAAATCGCCCGGCGTGGGACCACCCCAAAAAGTTTGCCAGAGCCATGGCAGGTTGATTTGGAAAAGTTCGGCGAGCGTCAATGGACCGGTGCGCGGAAACAGGGCAGAGATTTCGACGAGCCGCGCCGCGAGCGGATCGCCGTACAAAAAATAATTACGCACGAACCACCATGCCGTCAATAACACGATCGGCGCGAAAAGCGCGAAAGACGCGAAAATCCAAGAGGGCAAGTTGCGTTGGCGCCACGCGAGAAGCGCAAAAAGTAAAAGTGTGAGTGGGACGAGACCGAGCGCCGTCGTTTTGGTGAGAACGGCGAGTCCGAGCAGTGCGCCGAGCAGCGCGGCGGATTTTGCATTGAGCGCGATTTGTCCTTGTGCGAGTTTGACCCACATTAGCAGAACCAGCGACGCGAATGCCGCGAGCAGCGTATCATTGGACACCAACGCGCTCGCAAAAAGAAAACTAGGATTGAACGCGACGATGGACGCGGCGGCGAGGGGGAGCAGATGGGGCGACTCAAGTCGCGGCAACAACATCACGAAGCCGACCTGCGTCGGCTGGTCCGCCGTGGGATGAGCCGACGGAGGTTGGCTTGGCGTTTGTGTAGGCGCGGTTTCAACCGCCGATTTTGCCAGCGCATAGGTCGCCGTGACGGTAATGGCTCCGAAGAGAACCGAGAGCAAACGCGCGAGATGCACGGCGAGCGTTGTGCGCGTGTATGGAAAATTTTCGTTCGCGAAATGATAATAGATATTACGTCCGCAACACGACGGGTCGCCGATAAAGGTCGCGGCGTAGTTGCGATAGAGATGCTCGGAATAATCAGACGTGTCGATGGGCGTGATGACGAGCGCGGCAAGCGCGTAGTACAACGGCGGCTGCCAGCCCTGATGCCCGGCGTCACCGCCGCCCGACACGAACTGTTGCACCGGCAACGCGCGCTGGTCGGCAATGTATTTCGCAAATCGAAAATGATCGTCCTCGTCGGGTCCTTCAAAGAGGGGAATGATGATTGAATAAAACGCGGCGAGGGCGACAAAGGCAATAAGCAACAGCGTGAGTTTTCGATTGGCTTGGTGAGCAAAGAGAGTTTTCACAGCATGGAGGGACGATCAAAAATAAAGAGCCGGCATTGGGGGTTGCCGGCTCATTCTCTACGCGTTCGATTCTTTTTGCAAATTCGGCGGCTCGACGAGCGGCGGCGCTGCGCCGAGCAGTCCGAAGCGTTTGCGAAAAAGGAAAAACAAATTGTAAAAACCGTCGTGCCAGATGCGTAGCTTGCTCACGCCATGCCGTTCTTTGTAATAGACCGGCAATTCAATCGAGCGAATCGTTTTCTTTTGGCTCATCGCTTCGAGCTTGATCTCTTCCGAGAACGCCATCGTGTCGCTGGTAAGATGCAAGTGCTGCAGAATCTTGCGGCGAAAAACCCACATGCCGGATTGCGAATCGCGCACGCGAAACCAAAAGAGCAGCCAGATGAAAAAATTCAGGACGTCGTTGCCAAAGACGCGCAGCCAATTGCTTGGCTTGTCTTTGTGCCCGGTGCGGTCGCACGTGATGAAATCGAATCCCTCATCAATCAGCACGTCGAGGAGAATCGGAATGAAATTGCGCGGGTACGTGCCGTCGCCGTCCATCGTGACGATGATGTCGCCGGTCGCGCGGCGCAAGCCGGCTTTGTACGCCGCGCCATAGCCCTGCTTCAACTCGAGGACGACGATCGCGCCGTGTTCGTGCGCGATTTGCGCGGTGCGATCCGTGGAATTATTATCCGCGACGATCACCTCATCTACGCACGCGGGCAGATCGCGATAGACTTCCGGGATGCCGCGCTCTTCGTTATAGCAGGGCATCACGAGGGAGATGCGATGGTTCTTGTACATTATTTCTTTGACATCGTACGCAACTGCGTTTCCAAATCCGTTTCGGTGATGAACCCGAATTGCTTCCACGTGACCTTGCCTGCCGCGTCGAGCGCGTAGAATTCCGGCTGGACGCGATAACCTAATTGCCGCTTGACGTTTTCGGTTTTCGGATTATCAATATCGAGATAAACAAAATCAATGCAATCGCCGTACTGACCTTCGAGCCGATGCACGACCGGCTTGAGCGCGTTGCAGGTCGTTCACCAGTAGGCGAAAAACTCGACGAGTTTCGGCTTGGCGGTTGCAGTGAGTTTTGCCGGATCGTCGGAACGAAATTCGGTCGCGCTGGGCGGGCTATACGTTGCCGCGCATATGGTTGCATCGTTTGGTGCGTTGGGTTGTGGGCTTGGCGCCGCCGTTAAAGTCGGCGTGGGCGCGCGCGTTGCCGGCGCGGCACAACTCGCGAGCAATAAGATGGAAGCAAGCCAGAAATATTTTTGCATTTGCCAACTCGGAAAAATTCAGGTAGCAGAGCCGCTCCTGCTACCCGATTCGTTTTAGATTTCGACTCGATATGCGTCCTGCAGTCGCGGCGCAAAGCCCATCACTTCGGGCGACAGGCGATGGCGTAACTGCGCCCATTTCAAACTCGCCCATTCCTTCATGATCACCGGGTACATCAAGGGATTGAACAGAATGTTGACAGTCATGAAACACTCGTAGGTGCAATAGCATTTCGTTTTCGAAATCCACTCGCGCGTCTCGTCGCCTTTTTGCGAGAACCAAATCTTTTTGAAATCGTAATCCGTATCGCGAACGTTGCCGAGAATTTTTTCTTCCAGCAATTCACACGCAAGCACGTCGCCGTTGGCGTACATCGCGCCGCCGAGCGTGCCAGCGGTGCACGGAATAATAAAGCGGCGCTCCTTCACCATCTGCGTGTTCAGTTTCGGGCGAATGATGCGTTTGGCGTTGATGAAATCTCCGAACGGCAATTTGTAATAGCCGGACAGTTTGCGCTTTTTGTTTTCATCTTCGAGCCGATTGTGGAACGCCATATAGTTGTCAATGTCGAACGCATTCGCGCGCGGGTCGATCGGCGGCGTGAATTTTGCGCCGGGGTCTTTGGGTCCGCCGCGCAGGAGCAAGGTGAAGACCGTGTTGACGCCGACGTACGTGCGCATGTAATCGTAAATCTCGTCGAGCTTTTCGTGATTGTACGCGCTGACCGCGATCTGAATGCACGCGGAAAAATTGGGATAGTGTTTTTCGAGCACGCGCAGTTCGCGGTAAGTGCGAATCGAGCGGTCGAACAAACCCTTGAAGCCGCGAAACTTGTCATGGTCTTCTTTCACGCCGTCAATCGAAATGTCAATGTGCAAATCCATTTCGGGACAGCCCTCGAGCATCGCGCGCGCGCCGTCCACGACGCGGCTTGTCAGCGAACCGTTCGACGGAATGCCGACGTTGGGGACGTGATTGTTCTTGTGGAAAATCTTGACGATCTCGGGTAAATCTTGGCGCAAGAATGGCTCGCCGCCGGTCGGCGTGAAGAAAAGCATATCGTCCATTGAGGCGCTGACCTTTTCGATTTCGTCAATCGTCAACTCGCCGGTATGGCGTTCATGCGAGCCAAGCAAGCAGTGCCCGCAGCGCGCGTTGCAATTTTTCGTGATGAAGAGAACGAAATACAACGGCGACGCGCCGCGCTTGACGAAGATGCGCGGGGCAAATTTCATATAATTCATTACGGACATTGGTATAATCTCCCCTCGTTCAATTTCGGATTGCGGATTTCGGATTTCGGA
>JACQGS010000234.1 GCA_016199405.1 Chloroflexota bacterium
GATCGCGTACGTTTCCTGACGCGGCTGGATTGGAATTAATGAGAGTCGCGGCGCTCGGCGCGCGCACGCTCCACCATACGACGACGAGCATCGCAACCAGAACCAGTCCAATCAAACCCAAAACCGTCCATTGGTTTTGTCTTGGAGGTTGGCAAGGTAGGACGGGGACGTAGCCATGCGTTCCCGGTAGAGATATTGGTGTGTAACATTAATTGCTCCCAGGAGATGAGTACTGAATGGTGCCTTTGCCGTTGGGTCGCTGAACCGTATCTGGCTTTGGAGTCCGTTTAATCAATAGCTTGAGCGCGGGCACTACCTGATCGAACTCGGTGGATTTGATAAAAAAGAAATCCGCGCCGGCGTCCATACATTTTTTGCGGTACTGTGGATACGGATAGTTCGTTAGAATTATTACCGCCGGCGCCGGGGTTTGTTTTTTCAACCTTTGCAATACGTCAATGCCGCTTCCATTCAGCAATTGAATATCGAGCAGAACGACGTCCGGCTTGGTTTTGAAAATGGCGTCGGTCGCTTCTTGTGCGCTGCCGGTTTCGCCAATCACGTGAACTTCTGGCACGTCGGCAACCATGCGCTTTAGGCGCTGGCGAATAATCGACGAATCATCTACCAAAAATATATTCATGCCATCATCCTTCGGGCTAGTTCGCTCAAAATGGTTTAGTCGCTATACCTTGTATAACGGCATAACGTAGATAAAGCATACGGGTATTCGCCGGAAAAAGGAATCACTTGGATAGCATTCGAGTTGTCGCAAAAACAACGAACGCGCTGTCGTATTTTTAACGACAACGCGTTCGAGCGGGACTTGGTTTATCGACCAGATCCGCCCATCATTCCTGAACCCCAGCCGAAACCGCTGAATCCCATCCCCGCGCCGCCGATCAATAAAACGACCAGCACGACGCCGACAACGATCGCGATAACTATTCCAGTGTTTTTGTTTTGCATTTTGATCTCCTTTAAATTTTCTAAATTCAGAACATATCAATTTCAAAGGGGGAAGCGCTCTAGCGCGTTTTCGCCTGAAAAGCGGCGTTAGAGAACGCCTGCCCCTTCAAAATCTGACTGCCCCTTCAAATCTGTGATGTACTGACTCAGCATACCGTCCTGGGGCTAAGAAAGGAATCGTTGAGAGCGCCTTTCTCTTGTCGTAAATAAAAAGAACGCGTTGTCGTATTTGTAACGACAACGCGTTCGAGGGAGACTTGGGAATGTACTCAAGGCACCGGTTTGGGGTTGACAATCAGAATCACTTCGCGCGTTGCCACTTGCCCGGCGAGATTGCGCGCCTCGATGCGGAAGGTGATCGTGCCGACAGTCGTTGAACAATCCGGCGCGGTGCCATTGAGCATCGCATTATCGAGGATGACGACCCCGTTGCGGAAAAGGCGAACCGAATTCACATTGCCGCCGACATCCCAGCTGAGCGTCGCACATTGTTGTTCAACCACCGCGTTCGGATTGATCGCCAACGCGTTGATCGCCGGTCCGGGCGGCGGCGGAACTGGCGTCGGCGTTAGCGGCGCGAGCACGGTAATATCGCGCTGCGCGCGATTATTTCCGCCCGGTCCGTTCGCGGCAATCACATACGACACGACACCGGTTCCCGGCGGACAATTCTGAAGCGTGCCGCGCACCGGCGCGCCATCCCAAATCGCCGCGCCGTTGTTACTCAGCGTGACCTTGCTGGCATCGCCTTGCACGTCCCACGTGAGCGTAACGCATTGCCCGGCGACAATCTGAAAACCCGGATCCACCGTAAAGCGCGCGATCACCGGCGCGTTCGGCACGACCGCCACGTCAATGCGAACTTGGCGCGTTTCAACTTGATCGTTGGATTTGATCACGCGCAATTCGTACACCGTCGTATTTTGCAGATAGACTTGGCGCGAGCCTTGTCCGGCGACGCCGCGCTGTTCCCACGGCTCGCCAATCACATACAGAAAGGTGGCTTTGACATTCGTGACGTTCCAATTGAGGACGACGCTTTCGCCGGCTTGAATGCTCGTGCGGTCAGTCGAAAAACTGATGCCAGCTGCCGGCGTTTGCGTCGCCGGCGGTGTCGGAGTTACCGGCGCGGGCACCTGAATGCCGACATAGACCACTTGCCCAAACGGGACGCCTTGCGCGTTCCGCATCGCCCACCATGCCTGATACGCGCCCGGCAGAATCGGCGCGGTCAGTTGAACTTGCAGGTCGTACGTTTCGCCGGGCGGAACGCTGCGCGTAAGGTTCATAGGCACGCCCCCCATGCGCGCGGCGCCCGCGATCCCTTGCGAAAAATTCAGCGAGAAAGATGGATCCCATCCACAGGTGCCGACATTGCGAACGCGCCAACCTTTGGTGAAGGGTTGACTGGGATTCAGCGTGGTCAGCACGGTCAGGTTTTCTTCGAGCGTCAAATGTTGAACGAACGCCAAACCATCGATACATGCCGGTACTGGCGCCGCGGTTGCGGGCGCTTGTCCAACCACCGGCGTCGCCGTGGGTGAAATGGGCGCCGGCACTATGCCGAGATATTGCAGCGCAAGTTTCGCGACGACATTATCGCTCTGCATCTGCGCGAGCGCCTGATTGAGATGGTCGCGCAAATTCGTCGCGCCTCTGCGGACGGTCATCGCGTAATATTGTTTGGCGAGACCGCGCCCCACCAGCTTGACCCCGCCGAGTTTGACCGCGTCTTGCGCGGGCAAAAAATCCATCACGATCACGTCGAGGCGATTCGCGCGCAAGTCGCCGAGGGCTTGGTCAATCTGGTTGTACGCGAAAAAGTTGGCGAGCGGCATTTTGCCGGTGTTCACCAGACTCGTATTGAGCCATGTTTCGTAAACGCTGCCGCGTTGCACGCCGATTTTTAGTTTTGCCATTTCGTCGGCGGAGCGGATCTGAGTGAGGTTCGATTCTTGACGCGCGAGGAGACCGTCTTCGCCGACAAAATAAACGTTGGTCGAGTCTACAATGCCGGCGTGTTCGGGCGAGATCGCCGCGACGGCGACATCAATCTGGTTGAGTTGCAATGCGCCGGCTAATCCTTCGCCGGGAATGTCCACATAATTCACTTGCAAACCCAAACGCTTGCCGACTTCGTTCATCATTTGAATAGCAAAGCCGTCCCATTCAAAATTCTTGCGATGATAAGAAAAGGGTGGATCGTCGGCGGTCGTTCCGACGGTAATTTTTCCAGCGGCTTTGATGCGGGTCCACTCTCCATCGTTCATCCCGGCGGTAACCGGCAGCGGCGGCGCGACGCTCGGTGACGGCGCGATGAAATTCCAAATCAAAAATCCCAACACCCCAAACGCGAAAATAAAAAAACCGACAATGGCAAAAACCTGCAGCGCGGAGGGCGCCGGTTTCAAGCGCGCGCGGGCTGGCTCCAGAATGACCGGGATGGGCGGAGTGTGCGAGATAATTTCGGGTTGAACCGGATCGCTCAGGGTCGCGGTCACGGGCGGTGTCGTCGCGCTGCCGGACTCGGCATTATGAACCCGCGCGCGAAAATTCTTGAGGCGTTCTTCTAACGCGGCTTGCAGTTCCAGCGTTTTCTCCGATTGCCACATCTCAACCGACGGACGCCCCAGCGCATCTTTGATCGCGCCCGGATCGCCCACGACTTGATCATCATGCGCGCTCGACACCGCTTTGATCAAGTCTTCAATCTCATTGAGCGTAAACAATTCGGTTGGCTTTGCTAAAAGCGCGCGCACCCGTCGCGACCAATCGTCGTCGCGAAATCGATAGTCCGCATCGAGATTGCGCTTGAGGTTGGCTTTGTCAAGACCGAAATCATTCAGTAGGTGAAATTTTGGTTCTTCCATGATTCTCTCCATTCCAAACTTGGACAAGCCAAAACAAAACATAGGACGCGGATCAACGCGGAAAGAACGGATCGAAACAA
>JACQGS010000246.1 GCA_016199405.1 Chloroflexota bacterium
GGCAAGTACGTTTGGGGTCCCACGGACTAATGCCGGCGACGCGCACCGCGCTGATCATCATCGCGACGTTCAAAGACGATTGGCGCAAACTTTCGCTGTCCGCGCAAAATGAATTTGTGGAACGGATCGGCGCGACGGCGCAAGCCGCCGGCATTCTGCCCGTTTCCGGCTATCGGTTGAGTTCGGCGCCGGGCGCGTTTCTGCAAGTGTGGGAAGGCGCGGATCGCGCGACGGTGGATCGCGCGGTGGAAGCGTTGCAGGGAATCGGCTATGCGCGCTATATTGAAGCGCGCTTTTTGATTGGGGAGAGGGATTTATAAAACCGCAGAGAACGCAGAGGCGCAGAGAAAACCCTTTTCTGCCTTTGGATTTTTCCCTCTGCGTTCTCTGCGCCTCTGCGGTTAGAAAAAATGCGAACACCATACGGCAAGGAATGCAAATACTATTACGCGGATTATTATCGCGGCAAAAGCACGCAAGAATGCCGGCTGATCGCCGTGAACCCGGCGTCCGACGCGTGGAAGCCGGCGTTGTGCCAAAATTGTCCGGTGCCGGATATTTTGTTCGCGAACGCTTGCCCCAATCTCGCGCTTTCGGCGCGCGTGAGCAAAGGCGCGTTCGGATTGCTGCAAAAGGTCGAGGCGCACGCGTTCTGCCGTGAATCGCGCACCGAGGTGCGCCAGCCGAAAGTGGGCTGCGGCAATTGTCATTTGCATATCAATCGGTAGGGTTGAGTCCGGAGTCCGGAGTCCGGAGTCCGGTGTCCGGAGCCCAGAGCCCAGAGCCCAACATCCAACATCCAACTTCCGACCTCCAATTACCATTTACCAATTACCAATTACCGATGAAAAGAGGACATTCGAAATGAGCAATTCAGTTCTGCTCGGCGGGCTGGCGCTCTTGGTGTTGTGGGGCGTGTTTGGCATCACGTCTAAAATTGCCGTGCGCGAAGTCGGTTTGCAAATTGTGATTTGGTCGCAGGTCGCCGCCCTCGCGCTCTTTCCGTTGTATTTTGTTTTCTTCAAAGAATTGTTGCCGCTCAAAATCACCGCGACCGGGGTCGGCTTTGCGCTCGTGTCCGGCTTGCTCGGCACGAGCGGCGCGCTCGTTTTGTATTTGCTGTTGCGCGACGCGCCGGCGAGCGTCATCATTCCGATTTCCGCGTTGTACCCGATCATCACGGTTTTGCTCGCCGCCGTCTTTTTGCAAGAAGCGCTAACGCTGACGCGCATCGCCGGCGTCGTGCTGGGCGCGGCGGCGGTGTGGTTATTGTCGTCGTGATTCCCTAACTCGGACCAGCCGAAACCAAACCGGTCATCCGCGAATCCGCGCGAATCTTCGCGAATCTTTTTTCTTCATTCGTGGCGATTCGCGAAGATTCGCGGATGAAAAATCTTTGCTTTTTGCGGAGAAGATCTATGAATTCGTTGACTCACCTCACGCTCACGCAAGCCCGCGCCGCGATCCGCGCGCGCAAAATCTCGCCGCTCGAGTTGACCGACGCGCATCTCGCGCGCATCGAAACGCTCAATCCGCAACTGAACGCGTACCTGCAAATCACTGCCGATTCCGCGCGCGATGCCGCGCGCGCGGCGACGCGCGCACTGAAACGGGGCGCGCAACTCGCGCCGTTGCACGGCATTCCGCTCGCGCTCAAAGATTTATTCGATCAACGCGGCGCGCACACCACCGCTGGCAGTATTTTGCTGAAAGACAACATCGCGACCGACGATGCCTTCGCCGTAAAAAAACTGCGCGCTGCCGGCGCGATCCTGCTCGGCAAACTGAACATGCACGAGTGGGCGTACGGCGTCACGACGATCAATCCGCATTTTGGCGCGTGCCGCAATCCGTGGAACCCGGAACACATTGTGGGGGGATCGTCTGGCGGCTCCGGCGCGGCGGTTGCCGCGCGGATGTGCATGGGCGCGCTCGGCTCCGATACCGGCGGCTCGATTCGGATTCCCGCGTCGCTGTGCGGCATTGTTGGGTTGAAGCCGACGTACGGGCGCGTCAGTTTGCGCGGCGCGATTCCGCTCGGGTGGTCGCTCGATCACGCCGGACCGATGGCGCGCACCGTGCCGGATGTCGCGCTGATGTTGCAGGTGATTCAGGGGTACGATGCGGACGATCCCGCGTCGGTCGACGCGCCGGCATTCAAGCCGGCAAATGCCGCGCGCAAATTCAAAATCGGCATTGAGCCGGATTTTCTGACGGAACTCGGTCCGGAAACGGAATCGGCAGTCCGCGCGGCGTTGCAAACGCTGAAAAAATTTGGCACCGTGCGCGAAATAAAGTTGGAAGGGCATGCCGATGCTTCGCGCGCGAGCAGTCAGATGCTTCTTGCCGAAGCCGCCGCGTATCATCGCGAGCGCATGCGCGATCACGCGGATCAAATCGGCGCGGATGTGCTGAGACGCTTGCAACTCGGCGCGGAAGTTTCCGGCGCGGATTACGCGCGCGCGCGCCGGACGCAAGCGGAATGGCGGCGCAAAATGATGCGCGTGTTCGAGGAAATTGACTTGCTCGTTTTGCCGGCGACGCCGGCGCCCGCGCCGAAAATCGCCGGCACTGATGCGCTCGTCGCCGCGACGAATCTTACGCGCTTTACGCGGCTCACGAACTTGACCGGCAATCCCGCGCTCGTTCTGCCGTGCGGCTTTACGCGCGCCGGCTTGCCGATTGGTTTGCAAATTGTCGGCGCGCATTGGCGCGAAGATCAGGTTTTGCAGTTAGGATTGCTGTATGAGCGTGCGACGGAATGGCATACGCGCATGCCGGCGATTTGATTCCAAGGCCGCGAAGGTTAGAGGTCGTTTAACAATTCACCACAAAGGCACAAAGACACGAAGATTTGCTGTAAAGGTTGAATCTTCGGGTTTTCCTTTGAGCGTTTGTATCTTCGTGGTAAGAAATGTATTTGCTTTTCAAACTCTAAAAGGTGTAAATGAAAACATTTTTTCTCTGTGCCATGTTCTTTTTCCTCGCCGCGTGCGCGCCAGCGGCAACGAACGCGCCCGCATTTGGCGCGGCTGTGCCGAATCAAACCGCGGTGCATGTGGACGATCCGAATCAGCCGCATACGCACCTTGATCCGGCGCAAGCCAAAGCCGATCTGCAAGTCATTATCGTGCCGTCGGAAATAATTGTCGGCGCGGACCGCTTTGCGGTCGGCTTGAGCGATCCGCAACGTGGATTGATTCAAGACGCGGTGGTGCATTTTCACTATTACGATTTGCGCGACAAAACCAAAGCCGTGCTGGAATCCGAAGCGAACGCGACGCGCGTGCAAACGCCGGACGGATTGACGACGATCTTTGCGCATGAGCGTGTCTTTGATAACGCCGGCAATTGGGGGGTCGAGGTGCAGGCGCAATTGCCCAACGGCGCTGCGGCGATTCAACGTGTGGCGTTCCAAGTGGTGAAGGATTCGTCGACGAAAAAGCCCGGCGATGCCGCGCCGAAAATCAAAACGCTGACCGCCGCGGACGCCGCGAACGATTACCAAAAACTCACGTCCGCGGTGACGCCGAACGCCGCGTTTTATCGCGCGAGTTTGGATGCTGCGCTCGTGAGCGGCAAGCCGACCGTATTGCTCTTTTCGACGCCGGCATTTTGCCAAACGCGCCTCTGCGGACCGGCGTACGAAATTGTCAGCGATGTGCAGAAACGCGTCGGCGACGCGGTCAATTGGATTCACGTGGAAGTGTTTACGGGCTTACCGAATCCGGCGGCGAATAATTTCGAGCTCGCGCCGGCGATGAACGCGTTTGGCTTGACGACCGAGCCGTGGGTTTTTCTGATCGATCGCGCCGGCAAAATTGCTTGGCGCGTCGAGGGCGTCTTTACGGCGGAGGAAGTCGAACGCCATTTGAAAACTTTGCTCCCGTGATTGAATTTGGTGCGGGTGTTCTCTGATGCTATAATGTCCGCAGTTTCTCGAAAGGAAATTTATGGGACCGTATTTGAATGTCATTCAAATTATTCTGAGTGTGACGTTGATCGTGATCATCTTGTTGCAAGTCAAGGGCGAAGGCGGCGGCGGGATGTTTGGTGGTCCCGGCGTCGCGCGCACGCGGCGCGGCTTGGAACTCACGCTCTATCGCGTGACCATCGCGCTCGCCGCGGTTTTTCTCCTCATCTCGTTCCTCAGCGCGTTTTTTGCC
Source organism: Chloroflexota bacterium (assembly GCA_016199405.1). Classification (GTDB taxonomy): domain Bacteria; phylum Chloroflexota; class Anaerolineae; order UBA4142; family UBA4142; genus JACQGS01. Next base: position 4,167 of record JACQGS010000246.1, read on the forward strand.
AGCAGCGTCTAATCACGCGAGTGGAATTCCAGTGAAACATATTCGCGGGCAAGCCATCGTCGCGCTCACGGGCATTGCGCTCCTGAGCGCGATTCTAATTTTTCTCGCGCTCAGCGCGAACACCGTCGAGCGACCCAATTACGGCGGCACGCATATCGAAGGCGTCGCCGGCAGACCGAGCGCGCTCAACCCGATCTTCAGCCAATACAACGAAGTCGATCGCGATATCGCCGCGCTGATTTTTACCGGCTTGACGCGCGCGGACGAAAATGGAATCATTCAACCCGATCTTGCCACGCGCTGGGTCGTCTCGCCGGACGGATTGGTGTACACGTTCACGTTGCGCGCGGACGTGCGTTGGCACAACGGCGCGCGCTTTGACGCGCAGGACGTGCTGTACACGATTCAAGCGATTCAATCGCCGGAATATAAGGGTCCGCCGGATCTCGCGATTTTTTGGCGCACCGTCGCGATCTCGCCGGTCGATTCGTCCACGGTGCGCTTTCAGTTGACGCAAGCCTACGCGCCGTTTCTGGAATACACGACGATCGGCATGTTGCCGGCGAGTTTGCTGAGCGACGTTTCCCCGACCGAACTTGCGGGGCATCCGTTCAATAAACGCCCGGTCGGCACGGGACCGTTTCGGTATGTCGAGGCGACGGCAGATTCGCTGACGCTCGAAGCCAATCCGCATTATTACGGTACCCGCGCTCTGCTCGCGCGCGTCCAGTTTCGATTTTATCCGGATTACGAAACGATTTTCGCGGCGTTCAATCGCGGTGAAGTCGAAGGCATTTCGCGCATCCTGCCCAACTATTTGCCCAAAGCCCGCGCGGTCACTAACCTCAAACTGTACCATGCGCGATTGTCCGGCTATTCGCTCATCTTCTTGAACTTGTCCAAACCGGCGTTTCAAGACAAAGCGGTGCGCCAAGCGTTGCTGTACGCGACGGATCGCGATAAATTGGTCAGCGATGTTTTGCAAGGGCAAGCGATGGTCGCGCCCAGCCCCATCGAGCCGGGCGCGTGGGCAAACGACGCGACGCTGAAGCCGTACCCGTACGATGTCGCGAAAGCCAACGCGTTGCTGGATGCCGCCGGCTGGCGCGAGCGCACGCCGGACGGCACGCGGCAAAAAAATCAGCAAGCGTTCGCGTTCACCCTCGTCACGAGCGACGATCCCACGCGCAGCGCGCTCGCGAATGAAATCGCGAAAGCGTGGCAGGCGATTGGAGTGAAGGCGGTCGTACAGAGCGTGCCGCCGACGCAACTGCTGCAAAATTTTCTGCGCCTGCGCCAATTTGACGCGGTGCTGTACGAATGGCGCACGTCGTCGTCGGATCCGGATCAGTACGAGAATTGGCATCAGACGCAGATTCCGGCGGCGTCGAACATGGGGCAGAATTATTCCGGGTTGAACGATCGCGATTTCAGCGAGGTCTTGGAAGCCGCGCGCAAAACATCGGATCAAGCCAAACGCGTCGAGTTGTATCAGAAATTTCAGCAATTGTTCGCGGATCGCGTGCCGGCGCTGTTGTTATATTATCCCATCTATACATACGGCGTGGATGCGCGGATACGCGGCGTACAACTCGCGCCGCTGCAGACCGCGAGCGATCGCTTTCGCAATCTCGCGCAGTGGTACGTGAAAACGAAACGCGTCGCCGCGCCAGCGGAGGGAAAGTAAGGGCGAGATTTCTTTTGACAAATCGCGTGATTGGCGTAGAATAGTAATCCAGTTCACAGCGAGTCGTCATGGGCAAGCGAGGTCCAGCACCGAAGCGCGGTATGGTCGAATGGGACAGTTCACTCGCGTACGCGGTGGGATTACTGGTCACCGATGGAAACTTGTCGCCTGATGGAAGACATATAGATTTCACGTCGAAAGACCGCGAACTGATAGAGACGTTCAAGAGTTGCTTGAGCATTGACAACCGCATCGGTCTCAAGGTTGGCGGTTTCAGCAAGCCGACGGTGGCTTATCACGTTCAGTTTGGCGATGTTGGACTATACCGTTGGTTGTTGAGCATTGGCGTCACGCCCAAGAAAAGCAAAACTATCGGCGCGGTCGAGATACCCGACGAATACTTTTTCGATTTTTTGCGTGGGCATTTGGACGGCGACGGTACAATTCGAAAGTATCCGGATCCTGTGTATCCGAAGGCACAACGGTTGTACGTGAGTTTTATTTCTGCGAGCTACCAGCATCTTGTGTGGCTTCAGAGTCGGATTGAAACGTTGCTTGGGCTAACCGGATTTCTGCAGGAACAAACCCGATCATTTGAATTGACCTACGCCAAGCAGGAATCTATGTTGTTGTTACGCATGATGTATTATTCGACTGATTTACCTTGTCTCGAACGCAAACGTAGAATTGTTCAAGAGTTTCAAACAGTGGATTGGTGAGGTAATGCCGGGGTGGCGAAACTGGCAGACGCGCGGCGTTCAGGACGCCGTGGGTGAAAGCCCTTGGGGGTTCAAGTCCCTTCCTCGGCACTGTAAGACCCCAGAACGAATTCTGGGGTTTGTTTTTGACAAAAGCCGCGTCCGCGCCTATAATCGCGTCTCGGTGAATTGAAGGAGTCCTTGTGTACGCAGTAATTTCAAGTGGCAGTAAACAATATCGCGTCTCGGTCGGCGACAAGATTGACGTGGAACGCTTGCCGGAAAAAACCGGCGCGCAGGTCACGCTTGATGTTTTGCTATTCGAGCGCGATGGCGACGTGCAAGTGGGTTTGCCGAATGTCAAAGGCGCGGCGGTCGTTGCCAACGTGCTCGGCGAAAACAAAGGCGAGAAGGTCATTCACTTTGACTATCGCAACAAACATCGCCGCCGCAAAACGCACGGGCATCGGCAGATGTTGACCCGATTGGAAATTGCGGAAATAAAGATTTAGAAATTGGATGTTGGAAGTTGGAAGATTGGGTTGCGCATCTAACTTCTAACATCCAACCTCTAATTTCAAAAAGCGGAGCAAACATGGCACACAAAAAAGGCGGCGGCTCGACACGCAACGGCCGCGATAGTAATGCGCAGCGCTTGGGCGTTAAAGTGTTTGACGGCGAATGGGTTCATTCGGGATCGATCATCGTCCGGCAACGCGGCTCGCACATTCGCGCCGGCACCAACGTGAAAATTGCCAAAGACGATTCGCTGTTCGCGATCGCGGATGGGTTGGTTAAATTTGGATTCGCCAGCAAAGGGAAACGCCAAGTCAGCATTCTTCCCCAGAGCGCTGAATTGAAAGGTTCAACTACGTGAAATCCGGAATTCACCCCCAGTTTTATACCAACACGGTTGTCAAATGCTCCGGCGGTCACTCGTGGACGACCGGCTCGACCCAAAAAGAAATCCATACGGATGTCTGCTCGATTTGCCATCCGTATTTTACCGGCGAACAACGCATCATTGATACCGCCGGGCAGGTCGAGCGCTTTCTAAAGCGGCAAAGCGCGAAAGATCAATTCGCCCCGCGCCCTGCGCCGGTTGAAGAGAAGCGTGAGAAGAAAGATAAACGCGCGGAACGCGCGCCGGAACCGGCGCCGCTGCCAGTGGTAGAAATGCCTGTGGCGGCGATGGCAGAAGAAAAGCCGACGGTGGTAGAAATGCCGGTGATGGAAATGCCGAAGATCATGGAGATGCCCGTCGCTCTGGTGGAAATGCAACCTGCGCCCGCTTCCATAATGCCCGCGCCGGTCGAAATGCCTGTGATGCCGGTCGCAGTAGAACCGGCTGCGATGGAAATGCCGATCGCGAAAGTCGCGAAACCCGCGAAGAGCGCGAAACCGAAAGCCGCCGCCAAGAAACCGGCTGCCGCGAAGCGAAAACCGGCGGCGAAAGCCAAGACCGCTAAGCCCAAAGCACAAAAACCGGCGGCAAAAACATCTGCCAAGAAGCCGCCCGCCAAGAAAACAGCGACGAAAAAATCAAAGAAATAAAATCAAGAGACAGAGAAAAACCTCTGTCTCTTTTTCTGTTGAGGAGTGCTTATGAACGAAGCCACGCGTGAACGCTCGCGCGGACACATCGAACTGATTTGCGGCTCGATGTTTTCCGGTAAGACGGAAGAATTGATTCGCCGCATCAAACGCGCGCAAATTGCCAAACAACGCGTCCAAGTTTTTTCGCACTCGCTGGATGTGCGCTACGGCAACGGCAAAGTCGCATCGCACAGCGGCGCGAGTTGGGAAGCGGTGCCGGTGAAAAGCGCCGATCAAATTATGCAAGCGGTTGATGCAAACGCAACCGTCGTGGCGATCGACGAGGCGCAATTTTTCGACTGGCAGGTCGCGGAGGTCGCGAACGCGCTGGCGAATCGCGGCATCCGCGTGATCGTCGCGGGCTTGGATATGGATTTTCGCGGCGAGCCGTTTGGACCGATGCCGCTCTTGATGGCGCAAGCGGAA
>JACQGS010000236.1 GCA_016199405.1 Chloroflexota bacterium
AATTCGTAATTCGTAATTCTCTTCTCTACTTGCGGCGTGACTCATTGCACTCATCCAACCTCCAATTTCTAATTTCCAATCTCCAATCTCTAATTACCATTTACCAATTACCGTCATGGTCGTCGCCGTCTGCACCCTCGAACTTGAAATCCCCGCGAGTCAATCGCTTAAAGACAAGCGCCGCGTCGTGAGATCGATTACCGCGCGCATCCGGCAAAGCTTCAACGTCTCGATTGCCGAAGTTGACTCTTTAGACGCGTGGCAATCCGCGACGTTAGGATTGGTGTGCGTGTCGTCAGATCGCGATTATGCGCATGGCTTGTTAGAGAAAGCCATCCAAAGCATCGAGCGCGGGCGCTTTGATGCGGTGATCGCGGATTACAGCATTGAGATCTGGTAACCCGCGCCGCGTATTATTCTTTCACTTTGCTTACAATTTTCTGTTTTTGTTTGCTATTCGCCATACTTGATGCTAGAATAGTAATCACATCTGGCGCGAAGGAAAATTTCTTTGAACTCATGGCGTTTTTGGATTGGGTTGCTCGTCAGCGCGGTTTGTTTGTGGTTAGCGTTTCAAGGAATTCGGTTGGACGAGGTGGCGAACGCCGTCAGCAAAATGGATTACGCCGCGTTGTTGCCGGCGTCGGTTGTTTTTCTCGTGAGTTACGCCGGGCGTGTTTTTCGATGGCGCACGCTCTTTTCGCCGGATAAATTACGGCTGACCAAAATCTTCAACGCGCTCAACATTGGCTATTTTCTTAGCAACATTTTGCCGGCGCGCATCGGGGATATTGTTCGCGCCTATTGGATCGGCGACGTGGAGCGCGTGAGCAAGGCGCGCGCGCTCTCGACGATTGTCGTCGAGCGGATGAGCGATGGGTTCACGGTCGTTTTGCTGTTGGGCATCGTCGCGTTTGCGGTGCCGGAAATTCCCGAGATCGCGCGGCAAGGTGCGCTGGGCGTCGTAGTTGCCGGCGTCGCCGGGATCGCGTTTCTAGTTATCCTGTTGGCAAACAAAACGCGCGGCATTCAACTCTTGAAGCGAATTGCCGCGCCGTTTCCATTTTTGGCGCGCCCGAGTTTGTGGGGCGCGCTGGAGGCATTGATTGACGGCTTTGCGATTCTACGCGCGCCGCGCGCGCTCCTCGGCGTCGCGTTGTGGTCCATCTTTGCGTGGACGATTGGCGGCGGAGTGTATTGGATCACGATGCGCGCGGTTGGAATCGATCTACCGCTGTCCGCCGCGTATTTGGTGATGACGGTAACATCGCTCGGCGTCGTCGTGCCTTCCTCGCCCGGTTACCTCGGCGTTTTTCACGCCGTCGCGGTTGGTATTCTCACGCAAGTGTATCATCAAGATCCGGCGCTTTCGCTGAGTTACGCGATTGTGGTGCACGCGTTTGTTTATTTGTGGCTGACCGCACTCGGACTCTATTCGATTTGGCACGAAGGGCTGACGTACTCGCGCTTGCAGATGCTGCGCGCAGAACCGGTGAAAGAATAAATGACCAAGATTCTCGTGACCGGCGGCTGTGGCTTTATCGGCAGCAATTTGATGGATCGCTTGCTCGCGCGCGGCGAGGACGCGGTGGCATTCGACAATCTCTCGCGACGCGGCGCGGTCAAAAACGCGGATTGGCTCACCCAAAAATATGGCGCGCGGTTTCAACTCGTGCGGGGCGACATCCGCGACGCGCGCGCGATTCAAGACGCCGCGCGCGATGCCGACGTGATCTATCATCTCGCCGCGCAAGTCGCGGTCACGACCTCCGTGCTCGACCCGCGCACCGATTTTGAAATCAACGCGCTCGGCACGTTCAACGCGCTCGAAGCTGCGCGGCTGTCTAAACGCAATCCGATCTTTGTTTTCGCATCTACGAATAAAGTGTACGGCGGCATGGATCACATCGCGATTGAAGAGAAACCGACGCGCTACATCTTTCGCGATTATCCGAACGGCGTCGCCGAAGACCAACCGCTTGATTTCCATTCGCCGTACGGTTGCAGCAAAGGCGCGGCGGATCAGTACGTGCGCGATTATCAACGCATCTACGGCTTGCGAACTATCGTCATGCGTCAATCGGCAATTTATGGTTATCGTCAATTTGGCGAGGAAGATCAGGGCTGGCTCGCGTGGTTTGTGATCGCAGCGGTGACCGGTAAGCCGATCACAATTTACGGCGACGGCAAGCAAGTGCGCGATATGTTGTTCGTGGATGATTTGCTCGATCTGTACGACGCGGCGCGCGCGCAAATTGATCGCGCCGCGGGGCAGGCGTACAACGTGGGCGGCGGCGCGTCGAATACGATTTCGGTGTGGGTGGAAACCGGCGCGTTGTTAGAAGAACTGTTAGAGCAGAAAATTCCGATTGCCTCCGGCGATTGGCGTCCCGGCGATCAAAAAGTTTGCGTGTATGATATCTCCAAAGCGAAACGTGAATTGGGTTGGACGCCGCGCGTGAACGTGCAGGTCGGCGTGGAAAAATTAGCGCGGTGGGTGAAAGAAAACAAAAAATTGTTTGGGTAGAAGTCAAACGTTGGGTTTTGGAGCCGCGTTCCTACGTCTATCATCCAACTTCCAATCTCCATGAATCCGAAATCCGAAATCCGAAATCCGAAATTCAAAATTCTCATCTGTCTCACTTATTACCGCCCCCACATCAGCGGGCTGACCATGTACGTCGAACGTTTGGCGCGCGGCTTGGCGCGGCGCGGGCATTCCGTCACCGTACTCACGTCACACTTTGCTCAAGATTTGCCTTACGATGAAATGCTCGATGGCGTGCGCGTGATCCGTTTGCCGGTCGCCTTCAAATTCAGCAAAGGGGTCATTCAACCGGGCATCACGCTCCGCGCGCTCGCGCAAATGCTGCGGCACGACGTGGTGAGCATTCATCTGCCGCAAGCCGAAGCCGGCGCGCTCGCGTTTCTCAGCCGCGTCGTCGCGCGCAAGCCGACGGTGCTCACGTATCATTGCGATTTGCAACTTCCGCCCGGCTTTTTGAATCGCGGGATTGACCGGCTGGTTTATACGACGAATCAGATCGGCATTTTCTTCGCGCACCGCGTCGTCGCGTACACGCGCGATTACGCGATCAACTCGCCGCTCCTTTCCAAATTTCTCGCCAAGCTGCGTGTGATCTATCCGCCGGTCGAACTGCCCGCGCCGGACGCGCGCGCGGTTATGGCATATCAAGAACGATTCGGTTTGAACGGGCATCGCGTTGTCGGTTTCGCCGCGCGGTTCGCCGAAGAAAAAGGCATTCAGTATTTGATGCAAGCGGTGCCGCGCGTCCTGCAAAAAATTCCAACGGTGAAATTTCTGCTCGCCGGCGAGAATCGGCAAGTGATTGGCGAGAATGTTTGGGCGCGCCTCGGTCCGCAAATCGAAAAATATCGCGACCACGTTCACGTCTTGGGCACAGTGCCGAGCGCGGAGATGGGAAATTTTTTTGGCGCGTGCGACGTGCTGACCGTGCCGAGCATCAATTCGACCGAATCGTTTGGGCTCGTGCAAGTAGAAGCGATGTTGAGCGGCTGCCCGGTCGTTGCCTCGAATTTGCCGGGCGTGCGCGAGCCGGTGCGTTTGACGCGGATGGGCGAAATCGTACCGATCAAGGACGCGCGCGCGTTAGCCGATGCCATTGTGCAAGTGTTAGCGAACAAAAAAAATTATGTGCGCCCGCGCGCGGAAATCGCGCAGACGTTTTCGATCGAGCGGACGCTGGACGAGTACGAGAAATTGTTTGGAGAATTGTAAGGCAAATCGCCAATTTGCCCTCCGAATGCCATGTCACCCAAACCCTTTGAACTCGGGCGCCTTCTTGCGATTCTGTTTGCGCTCGGCGCGATGCTGTTCGCCGCGTTCGGGCAGTTTCTCTTTTCCAACCTCAAAGCCGCGCCGCCGGCGCTGATTTTTTTTCTTGCCGCACTGGTGCTGTGGCTCTTTGTAATCGCAACCGCCGGGCGATTTGTTCCCTTGCCGCGCCCGTTTCAGCGACTCTCCGCGATTCCCCCGCGCGCGACCTCGCGCTCGCTCGTCGCCGCGATTGGCGTGCTCGCGCTTCTGACTTTCCTGGCAATGGGCGACAACGAGTTCAACAACGACAATGTTTTGCTGTGGCTCTTGAGCATCGCACTCTTTTTCTACACCTTTTGGGAGCCCGAAAAATCGCTCGACGACTGGCGCGCCAATCTCCAATCTCTAATCTCCGATCTCAAATCTTTGCCAACCAAACAATTCGCGATTCCTTGGCGCGCGCTGCTCTTTACGATGATCCTCGCGCTGGGCGCGTTCTTTTACTTTTATCGTCTAGACCAAACACCCGGGGAATTGACGGGCGATCACGCGGAAAAACTGATGGATGTGTACGACATCGTCGTCGGCGGTCAGCACCCGATTTTCTTTGTCCGCAATACCGGGCGCGAGCCGCTTCAGTTTTACGCGACCGCCGCGTACATTGATTTGACCGGCAGACCGATCAACTATCTCACGCTCAAGACAATTACCGCGCTGCTCGGCTTGCTCGTCGTTGTTGGGACTTTCTTTCTTGCGCGCGAGTTGTTCGATGAAAAAGTCGCGTTTATTGCGATGGCGCTCGTCGCGGTGAGTCATTGGGGCGTGATTATCGCGCGCGTCGGCTTGCGCTTTCCTCTCACCCCGTTCTTCACCGCGCCGACGCTCTTCTTTTTGTTCCGCGCCTTAAAGCACAAACGCCGCAACGATTTTCTGATGCTCGGCTTTTTCTTGGGTGCCGGCTTAATGGGCTATAACGCGTTTCGGATCGTGCCGCTTCTCGTCGCGTTTTATTTTTTGTTCTGGCTCGGGGTTGAACGCAACGTCAGCCGAGCGGAACTCAAAACGTACATCACGAATGCTGCGCTCGCCGTCGCGCTCTCGGCCATCGTCTTTATGCCGCTCTTGCGCTTTATGTCTGAGCATCCTGACAATTTCTGGTATCGCTCGCTGACGCGCGTGGCAACGAGCGGCGCGGTCAATCCGCTGGTGGTTCTTGCCGATAACGTCAAAACCGCGCTGCTTTCGTTCAACGTCTACAGCGACAATGCGTGGCCCAACGGCATCGCGTTCGCTCCCGCGATTGATTTCATCATGGGCGGCTTGTTCGTGCTGGGCGTCGTAACCGCGCTCTATCGCGCGCTGAGACATCGCGAGATGATGTACGCGCATCTTTTGATTTGCTTTGTCATTCTGTTGATGCCCTCCGCGCTTGCGATTGCGTTTCCGATTGAAAACCCCGGCTTTGCGCGGATGGGCGGCGCGATTCCGCTCGCCCTCATCATTGTCGCGCTGCCGCTCGCATTTCTCGCGC
>JACQGS010000237.1 GCA_016199405.1 Chloroflexota bacterium
TGTTCGCGCTTGCAAGTCGCAAGTCGCATGTCGCAAGTCGCATGTCGCAGGTCGTGCTCTTTTCAACGCTCGCAGTCGTCTCACTCCTTTTCGTCTTCGGCACGCCGTTGTACGCGATTCTTTTCTTCGGCATTCCTGGTTTCAATCAACTGCACACGCCTTTTCGCTGGGTGTTTCCGTACACGCTATCAATGGCGATGCTCGCGGGCATCGGCATCGAGTATCTACAACAACACGGGCTCCCAGAATTTTCGCGCCTTTCGCGCCTTTCGCGCTTTTCGCGACTTTTCGCGTGGACGCTTGTTGCGATTGGAACAGCGATTCTCGCCGCGCTCGCCGCATCATGGCTCTTACGCGACCAAACACTCGCGTTTCTCGACCGCCTCGTGCAATCCTCCGACCTCGCGCGCAAAGCATTCGATGGCGGGCGAATGTTTTACTCGTACGAATTCCGGAATATCCTGCTCTTTGCCATTTTTTTGATTGGCGCTGGCGCAATTTTTCGCATCGCGCGCAGTCCGATCTATTTGCCGGCGCGTTTGGGGCGCACGCCGCTCTGGCAGGTCGGCACGCTCGCGTTGGTGATTGTGGAATTGTTCGTCATCGGCTTTGATTTCTACCCCAAAAGCGATGCGCGTCTAAAAGATTTCACGCCGCCCGCCGTAAAGTTTCTCCGGCAAGATACATCGCTCTATCGCATCACAAGTTATGATCGTCCCGACGAGAAAGTATTCAACGCGAATGTGGGAATGTTTTACGGCATCCAAGATATTCGCGGCTATGATTCGATCATTCCCAAGCCATACGCCGACCTGATGAACTTGATCGCGCCGCAAGATGAATTACTTTACAACCGCATCGCCGCGTTTTACAACCCGGAATCACTCTCTTCGCCGCTGATCAATTTGCTCAACGTCAAATACATTCTCACGACGCGCCCCGTACCGAACGCCGGCTATTCGCTCGCCTACGACGGCGCGGATTTGAAAATCTACCGCAACGATCGCGTTCTGCCGCGCGCGTTCATGGTACCGCAGGCGCGCGTAATCGCGGATCGCGCCGAATTGCTCGACGCGCTGAAAACGCTCGACCCCGCGCGCCAAGTGTTGATTGAGGAACAGAACTCACAAACTCACACACTCACAAACTTTTGTGCGTACTCGCCGGTGGAAATCAGCAAATATGCCGGTAGCGAAGTTATCCTCAAAAGCAATCAGCCATGCGGCGGCTGGCTCGTTTTGTCCGACGCGTATTTCAACGGCTGGCTCGCGCAGATTGACGGCGCCGACACGCATCTCTATCGCGCGGATTACAATTTCCGCGCGGTGTATGTGCCCGCCGGCGCGCATACGATTCGGTTTCGCTACAGCCCCATCTCGTTTCGCGTCGGCGCGATCGGGTCGTTTCTCGGCGCGATGGTTTTGCTGCTGGCCGGCGCGCTGTTGGTTTGGCAGCGTTTTTATCGCGCCGAAACGCAGTCGCACGTGAGTATCGTCGCGAAAAACTCGCTCCTGCCGATGGCGACATCGCTCCTGATGAAATTTTTGACGCTGGCGTTCGCGCTCGTCTCGCTCCGTATCCTCGGACCGACTGGCACGGGACGTTATGCGTTTGCCGTGACGATCTGGTTTTTCGCGGACACGATCACCGATTTCGGTCTTGGTATTTTGCTGACGCGCGAAGTCGCGCGCGATAAAACGCAAGCCAATCGCCTGCTCACCAACTCCGCGATCCTGCGCGTCTTGCTGTGGACGCTGTCGCTCGTTCCGATCACGCTCGTCACCGCGATCTATGTTTTCTTTTTCAACCTTTCGCTCGATACGGTCGTCGCGCTCGCGTTGCTCATGGTCGGCATTTTGCCCAGCACGCTCGCCGGATCGCTTGCGTTTTTGTTCAATGCGTATGAACGTTTCGAGTACCGCATCGCGGTTGACTTTGCGATGAAGTTGCTTTCGATCGCGCTCGGCGTCGTCGCGTTGGTGTTGGGCTACGGCTTTGTCGGCTTGGCGGTCGTGTCCATAATCGTCAATCTGTGTGCACTCACAACATTTTATTTTCTCGTGCGCCATTCGCTGTTTTCACCGCGCCTTCAGTTCGATCGCGGGCTGATGCGCTGGATGTTTTTCGAATCGTTTCCGCTGATGTTTAACAACTTGCTTTCCAGTTTTTTCTTTCGCATTGATGCGCTAATTCTCCAGCCGCTCAAAGGCGATACGGTCCTGGGCTATTACAACACGGCGTACAAATTTATCGACGCGCTCAATTTCATCCCCTCGAACTTTACGCTCGCGATCTTTCCGGCGCTCTCGCGGCTCGCCGCCGACCAAAAAGAGGCGATGCGCCGCGCGTTCATCCTCGCGCTGAAACTTTTGCTGTGGATTTCATTGCCGATTACCGTCGGCACAATGTTTCTGGCAATCGATCTCATTCGCATTTTTGGCGGCGACGAATTTTTGCCGCACTCGGCAATTGCCTTGCAAGTGTTGATCTGGTTTTTGCCGTTCAGCTTCGTCAACAGCGTGACGCATTACGTTCTAATCGCGTTGGGGCAACAGCGGTTCTTGACCAAAGCGTTTGTCGCGGGCGTAGTTTTCAACGTGGTCGGGAATATTATTGTGATTCCGTACCTGAGCTATGTCGGGTCAGCGCTCGTCACCATTCTTTCCGAAATCGTCTTGCTCGTCCCCTTCTTTTATGCGGCGCGAAAGAATCTCGCGCCGATTTCACTTTTGGCAATTTTCTGGCGCCCCGCGCTCGCGTCCGCGCTAATGGGCGGCGCGCTATGGTTGCTCGTGCCGCGCATCGGCATTTGGTTCGCGATTCCGGTCGCGGGAGTTATTTATGGCGTTTTGTTATTGCTCGTCGGGGCGCTGGGAACTGAGGAACGCGCATTGGTGCGAAAATTATTACCGGGGGGAGTAAAGCGGCTGTTGAAGATGGTCTAACCTATTCGTGCCACGCGAAGAGGGCGACCACGAGGGTCGCCCCTACGTATACCTTCGCACATTGTTTTTCATTCCGCACCTTCGCGCAAAAACCTTTGAATCTCGTCCTCGATCGCAATACGCGGATGCTGCAAGCGACTTGACGGCGCCTGCAAATTGAACGAGTCAATCACTTTATTCAACCCGGTCGCGCGGCGGCGATAGGCGGCGACGATTTCTGCGCGGGCTTCTTGCAGGCGTAAATGCTCTGCCGGAATTTTGTCAATCGGCAGCGAACTCAGCCCGGCTCTGCCCTTTTTTTGCGCCGCGGCTTGCCGCGCGAACCATTCTTCCAGTTTTTTCTTTTCCTGCCGAATTTCTTTGTCTTGCTCGATCCATTTCGGCGCGACATTTGCGTCCTTGAGCATTTTGAACGCGAGCTGCCACTCCACCGGCACATGCGGGTCGTCGGTGAGGTTGAGCGTTTTGCCTTTACCGGGCAAATCGTCAAAGTCGCCGCGTTCGATGGCTTCGCGGATTTGCTTGGCGATGCTGTTTTCGATCTCGGAAAGTGGACGGGGCATTCAGCCTCTGCGTTCTATTCTGAGCAAATAACTGATGCTACGTAAATTGTCACTCTGAGCGGAGCGAAGAGTCTCGTTGCCTCAAAAGAATGAACTCTCCCAAAACAAGCAAGATTTCAATTGAACCAACGAGATTCTTCACCCGCTTCGCTCGTTCAGAATGACAGAATGAAAGACAACGCTCCCGCAAAAAAACGCGGGAGCGTGCTATTGTCGAACCAAAATCAACACAATTACTCTTCCTGATCTTGACGCAAGCGCTGGATGCGCGCGCGGCGGCGGCCTTTACGTTCGTCCATGCGGCGTTGTTCGCCTTTCGGAATGAACCAACGTCGGCGGCGCAGATCGGTTAGAATTCCGCCGTCCATCACTTCTTTATTAAAGCGACGCAGGAGACTATCGAACGATTCACCTTCGCGGGCTTTGACAGCCATTGATTTTTCAACCCCTTCCTAAATTAGGATAAATTCTAATTTCGACAAAAGAAACGCATCATCGCGGTGATGATGCGCCCACCCTTGCGGGTGGAATTCCACTGCATTACAGCAAGGGCGATCATAGCATTCGCAGCGGAAAATGTCAAATAATTCCGGCGCGATCTGACCGCAGCTCGGCGAACGACAACCTCTCAGCGACGCGCGAGCGCGCCCTCAATCGGGAGCCAGCCCACATTCCCTTGCGTATTATTCCCGTCGCTGTTCCCTTGAAAGAAAATCGAACGGGTGTTGCCTTGAAAAGTGTTGTTAGTAACTTGATTGTTCGTCGAATCGAGCAGATGCACCGCGACCGCGTTCGAGGTAAACGTATTGCTGCATAAGCAATTATCGCGAGAGCGATAATCGCCGGCCGGCAGAAACGATAGCGCGACGCGGTCGTAATCTTCGGTATAAAAGAAAATCGCTTCGTTGTTCGAAAAGAAATTGTTGCCGGCGATGGTATTGCTCCAACTGTTCGCCGAGATGACGCCGTGATTCCGCGTCCCGGAAATTGTGTTGCCTTTGACTTCGTTCCCGTGCGCGAACCCAAGCCAGATGCCGTCCAAGCCGTCGCGGATCGTGTTGTTGTTGATTTTGTTGCCGGTGCAGAAACTCAATTCGACGCCGTTATAGAGAAAGTTTGCAATCGTATTGCCGCTGATGGTGTTGTTGTTGCCGCACGGCATCGCATGTGCTTTGATGAAAATACCGTTGCCGTTGCGCCCGGTGACGTTGTTATTCGCCACCACGTTCCCGCTCGATCCATCCTGCAATACAATGCCGCCGGCGTCGCAGCCAAAACCGATCACGCCCGCGCCCCAGGTGCATTTGCGAATATTATCCGCCGTTGTGTTGCCATCAACCGTCGTCCCGGTCGTCCGAATCAAATTGATGCCCCATGCCGAATTATCGGATGCGGTGTTGCCGCGCAGTTGCAAGGTGTTCGAATTGCGGACATCAATGCCGATCGCTTGCCGCGTCGTGGTGTTGTTGAGAATCTGCGAATTCGTTGCATAGTTGACGCGGATGCCGCCGCCATCGGTCGAGCCGAGGAAATTGCCGTAGCGCGTCGCGGGGTCGACGTCATCAAAATTGCCGGACGCGTCATTATCGCGCAGCACTAACAAATTTCCGGCTTCGACCCAGATGCCGTACTTGAAGCCAGAGACGCGGCAATTTTTCACTTCCACGTATTGCGGCGTTTCCGAGCGCAGCAATCCATACTTGCGAATCCCGATTCCGGCGCCGCCGAAATTCGCGCCGCGAATCGAATGCCCTTGACAATCTAGATTCACGCCGCTCGCTTGAATCTTGATGCAATCGCCGCTGGCGACCAGGTTCGCGTCGAGGCGGTAGCGCCCGCCGGCGTCAATCGTAACGCAATTTGTGACGGGCGCGATGTACGGCGTCGAAGTGGGGCGCGGCGTGAATGTGCGCGTCGGTGTTGGCGAAATGGTTGGAGTCGGCGAAATGGTCGGAGTTGGCGAATTCGTCGGAGTCGGAGAATTCGTTGGAGTCTGTGTAATCGTCGGCGTCGAGGTTCGCGTGGGAGTCAAAGTTTTCGTACGGGTGGGCGTCGGTGTTTCGGTCGGTGGAATCGCGGCAAGCAACGCGAGTTGCACTTCCGTTGCTTCTGCAATTTGCGCGCGTTCGGCAGTTACTCTTTGGACTTGATCATATTGGTCGTAGAGAAACGCAAAGATGCCCATCGCGACGAGACCCAAAAAAACCGCCTCGATAACAATCACGACGGAAAGCCCTTGATTGCTGATACCGTCCGATTCGACACTGCGCGCGCGACGCGCTCGCGAATTCTCCATCGGCGCGCATTGTAGCATACGCCGCGCGCGGTGTCAATTAGATTATGTAACCGCACCTCACCCCGTCTTCGCTCCCACTGGGACAGGGAGTCACTGAAACCGAAACCGCCAAACACCAACCGTGAAAAACACGAACGCGAACAACACCAACACTCCCACCTTGGGCAAAACATCCACGAGCCCAAACCCGCGCACGAACAAATCTTGATACGCGTCCAGCGCCCACGCATGCGGCGTCAACAGTCCCGCCGTCTTCAACCAATCGGGCATTGTAAAGCGCGGAACGAAACTGCCGCCGAGCGCGGACATCGCGAGAATCAACATCGTACCCATTCCGCCGATTTGCGCTTCGGTGCGCGCGAGCGCGGACAACAACACGCCAAGACCGGTTGCCGTCGCCGCCGCCGCCAGACTCACCACGATCAGTCCCGCCGGCGACGAGCCGAGCGCGAATCCAAACAGCCGGCTCGACGCGCCGAGCATCACGACAATTTGCAGCAGGTTGATGATATAGTACGGCAACATTTTTCCGGCAAGCATCGCCGCGCGGTTCAGCGGCGCGACCATCAGCCGCCGAAACGTGCCGTCACGTTTTTCCTGCAAAACCGAACTCGCGAGCATCGTCACGATCCAAAAGATGCCGTAGATGGTGTAACCGGGAACATTCTGTTGGAATGTGTCCGGAAATTTCGTCACGCGCATTCCGGGCGGCGTCATTTTTTCAATCGTCACCACGGGGGTTTGCCCACCGAGCAATCCGCCCGACATGGATTGTTGCGCTTCCGCTTTCATCGCCTCGCGCTGACTCGCCGGCGCTTGCGGCGCGACTTGCTGAAAGAACAGATCAATCCCGCGCGGCATCATCGCGGTGAAGGTGGCGCGTTCGAGCAACCCCTGCAACGTGCCGGCGATGGGGTCCACCGTGTAGCTGGGCGTCGCCGGGTCAACGATGATTTGGATTTTGGTCGTGCGCGTGTTGGGCGCGCCCGGACTCTGCTCCAGCGCCGCCGAGAATTCCGCCGGAAAAGCCAATGCCATGCTGCGCTTGCCGTCCGCGACGATTTTCTCCGCCGCCTCGCGCGTCAACGGCTGCCCTTCCCACATCGTGACGACATCGAACCCTTTCATCTCGTCCAACTGTTTGATAAGCGCCGCCGCTTGCGGCCCGCGGTCTTCATTCACCGCCAAGATTTCCCGGGGACGATCGCCGCTTCCATACATCCCCGCCGTCGCGTAACTCATGATGACGATGAACATGAACGGTTGCAGGAAAATGAAGATGACCGCGCCGGTGTCTTTGAAGAATATCTTGAGATCTTTCCAAGTGAGAGCAAGAATTTGGTTCAACATTGGGTCTCCTTTTCCGTCTGTCATTGCGAGCCGCGTCCTAACCCTGAACGCAGTGAGGGGGAAGGATCAGCGGCGAAGCAATCTCCAAGTTCCAAGTGTACCTCGGGGATTGCTTCGACGGCAAAGCCCACCGTCTCGCAATGACAGACATTCTTCAATCCCTTAGCCGTTTTCCCGTCAAGTGTAAAAACACCGTCTCCAGATTCGGCTCGTACACTTGGAGCGATGTTACGCGCGCATCCAGCCGATTCGCGAGGTCGAGCAATCCGATGAGCGCCTGTTGCGCGTGCGCGGACTCGACCTCTAACTTGTCCTCCACGCGCCGGACCGCCCGCACCGAGTTCAACTCGCGCGCTTGCTCTAACACTGCGTCCAGCCGGCTATCCGCAAAGCCGATGTGGATCATCCCGCCGTGCAAGGATTCAATCAACGCCTTGGGCGAATCGAGCGCGATGATTTTGCCTTGGTCAATGATCGCAACGCGCTGGCACAGCCGCTCGGCTTCTTCCATGTAATGCGTCGTGTACAGAATCGTCAGCCCTTCACGGTTCAGCCGCTCGACGTTTTCGAAAATATAGTTGCGCGATTGCGGGTCTACGCCGACGGTCGGCTCATCCAAAAAGAAAATTTCCGGCTGATGCATCAGCCCGGCGGCAATATTCACGCGCCGCTTCATTCCGCCGGAATATGTTTGCACCGCGTCCTTCGCGCGGTCGGTCAGCCCGACCAGCTCTAGTGCCCAAGCGGTGCGCGCTTTCAACGCCTTGCCGCGCAAGCCGTACACGCGCCCGAAGAAAACGAGGTTGTCTTCGGCGGAGAGCGTGGGGTACAGCGCGAGGTCTTGCGGCACGAGGCCGATGCGTTTTTTGATTTCGCGCGCGTCCTTGCGCAAGTCAAAACCGGCGACGGTCGCGCTTCCACTCGTGGGCGAGAGCAAGCACGCGAGCATGGAGATGGTTGTCGTCTTGCCCGCGCCATTGGGACCGAGGAAACCAAAAATCTCGCCGCGCTTGATCGCGAAAGAAATGCCGCTAACGGCTGCGTTGTCGCCGTATTTTTTTGTGAGGTCGTGCACTTCGATGATGTTGGACATGCGAACCCCCGTGAGCAGTGATCAGTCAACAGTTATTCAGTCAACAGTGATCAGTCAATGTCATTAAGTTAGCGAGTGTGTTTGTAATTCATCGCGAATCTTCTCGGTTTTACCCGTTTCACGCGAGGGTAAGAA
>JACQGS010000242.1 GCA_016199405.1 Chloroflexota bacterium
CAGCGACGCCGCGATTGACCGCGGCTTGCGTGAGTTCGTTCAGTTGCATCAGCGTTTTGGAAATGGACAGGACGCGGATGAGATGCTCTGCCCAGCGTCCCGCGTAGATGCGCCGATTGTCCTCACCGCGCCGCCCGATCTGCGGCGATTTCACCACCGCGATGTCGTCCGCGCTGATGTCGCCTTCCACCAAAACTTCCGGCGCCCGAAACATTCCCAACGTGTGCTGATACAGCGGCACTGCAGCTTTTTCATACGCCGCGATCAGGCTCGCCGCGATTTCCGCGTTCTTGCCTTGCCCGCGCCCGATGTGATTCACGTACGCGGCTTGCGCCAATTCAAACGGCGCGACCCGGCAACGCGTTTCATCAACGCGCACGCGCAGGCAAACATATTTTGGATTTTCGCTAAACCCCATGACTTCGAAATCCGGCGCAATCCAGCAGTACACGGAACTCTGCCGTAATGCCGAATCGAACGTCATCTTGCGCGAGCCGACTTTGAGCCCCTCTTCCGAAATCGCGTCGAGGTCTTCTTCACGCGCGTAATGATAGAGATCGACCGTTGCCAATTTGCCTCCTTGTTTCTGGAGGTTGGACGATAGAGGTTGGAAGTTGGATCTGCGCGTCCAACTTCTAACTTCCAAGCTCCAACTTCTAAATATATTTTTTCGCGACCAACATCTCGGCGGTCAAAATATTTCCACCCGCCGCGCCGCGGATTGTGTTGTGTCCAAGCAAAACGAATTTGTAATCAAGCACATTGCATTCGCGCAATCGCCCGATCACGGTTGCCATCCCGCGCTCCGCGTCGCGATCCAAGCGCGGTTGCGGGCGATCCGGTTCATCGCGCACAACAATCGGATGCGCGGGCGCGGTCGGCAAGCGCAACTGCTGCGGCTCGCCGGAAAATTCCGCGAGCGCGCGGCGAACGTCTTGGAGCGATGCTTTCCTCTCTAATTCTACCGAAACTGTCTCCAAATGTCCATCCTGCGTGGCGACACGATTGCAGTGCGCGCTGATGGAAAATTCAGCCGGTACGATCGCGCCACGCTCCAGACGACCGAGAATCTTCAATGGTTCCGTTTCGAGTTTCGGCTCTTCGCCGCCGATGTACGGCAACACGTTATCCAAAATTTCGATTGATGAAACGCCGCGCGCGCCAGCGCCCGAAATCGCTTGCATCGTCGTGACGACGAGCCGCCGCAAACCAAAGGCATCGGCGAGCGGCTTGAGCGCGAGGACGAGGTGAATCGTCGAGCAATTCGCTTTGCAGAGAATCGCGCCCCCCCAATTTCGCCGCGCGCGCTGCACCGGGATCAAGTCGAGGTGTTCCGGATTGACTTCGGGAATCAGCAACGGCACATCATCGTCCATCCGGTGCGCGCTGGCAGTGCTCAAGACCAGCGCGCCCGCGCGCGCAAATGCTTCCTCCGTCGATCCCGCGACCGCGCCCGGCAGCGCGGAGAAAACAATTGCCGCGTTCAAGCCCGGCTCGCACGGACCCACGATCCGCTCGCGCACACCCGGAGGAATCTCGGTCGGCAGATGCCATTTGACCGCGTCCGCGTAACGCTTGCCGGCGGAATGCGCGCTTGCCGCGAGCGCGCTGATCTCAAACCACGGATGATCCGCGAGCATCTGCACCAAACGTTGACCCACAAGACCGGTCGCGCCCAGAATGGCAACGGGAATTTTTTGTTTCATAATATTCTTCCAAAGGGGGTCGCGCTCTCTAGCGCGCCTCTGCTCGAATATCGGCGTTAGAGAACGCCTCACTCAATAATTGGACTGCTACAAAAATTTTTCGTGAATCGCGCGCACCGCATTATCGGCGTCGGATTCCGCAACCACCAACGACAAATTGTACTCGGACGATCCTTGCGCGATGGACAGAATATTCAGCCCGCGTTCCCCCAACGCGCCAAAGACCTTCGCCGCGATGCCGGGCGTATTCTTCAGCCCGGCGCCGACGACGGCGACGATCACGACCGGTTCTTGCGCTCCAATGCGATCAATATTGTGGCGCAAACGTTCCAATTCGAATTCTTTTTCAAGCGCGGCAATCGCGCGGGGAGTTGCCTTCGCCTCGATCACAAAGCAAATATTTTGCTCCGACGACGACTGCGAGATCATCAGCACGCTGATCCCTTCGCGCGCGACTGCCGAAAAGACTTTCGCCGCGACGCCGGGCACGCCCTGCATGCCGCGCCCTTCGACCGTCACCAGACTCTGCTGGCGAATCGTCGTGATCGCTTTGACCGTGCGCCGATCGTTCGGCGCGCGGACGATGCGCGTGCCGGGATGCGATGGATTGAACGTATTGAGAATCCGCACCGGGATTTCGCGCGCGGCGACCGGCGCGATGGTTTTGGGATGAATCACTTTTGCGCCAAAGTACGAAAGTTCCGCGGCTTCGGCGTACGAAATTTCGTCAATCGTCTGCGCGGTCGGCACGACGCGCGGGTCGGCGGTCATCACGCCATTGACATCGGTCCAAATCCACACTTGGTCCGCGTCGAGCGCGTCGCCCAAGATCGTCGCGGTGTAATCACTCCCGCCGCGCCCGAGCGTGGTGATAATCCCCTGCCGCGTTGCGCCGATAAAACCGGTCACGACCGGAATCACGCCCGCGTCGAGCAACGGCACAAGCCGCGCGCGCGATTTTTCGCGCGTCGCGTCGAGCAACGGATCGGCTTGCGTGAACATATCATCGGTGACGATCAGTTCGGTGGCTTCGATTGGCTCGGCGCGCGCGCCGCATTCGCGGAGCGATTGCGCGAAAATCGGAACGACGAGCCGCTCACCAAACGACGCGATGGTGTCCAGCGCGCGCGGCGTCAACTCGCCGAGAACGTGAATGCTCGCGCATAAATCGAGCAAGCCATCGAGCCGGCGCTCGATCTGTTCGCGCAACGCGGCGCGCGCGGCAGAATCGTTCACGGCATCTTGCAACGCGCCGAGATGAATCTCGATCAGCGTCCGGGTGCCGGCGAGATAGCCCTGCCCATCGCCTTGCGCGGCGCGCTGCGCCGCGTTGATCAACGCGTCGGTGACGCCGCTCATCGCGCTCACCGCGACGATGATCGCGTGACCTTGCGCGGCGTGACTTTGCACGAGCTCTGCCGCGCGCTTGATCCGCTGTCCATCGCCGACAGATGTGCCGCCGAATTTCATGATGATTCGCATACCTCACCCAACCCTCTCCTGAAGGAGAGGGAGAAAAGGAAACAAAAACTCTCTCATCCCAATTGGGACGAGAGAGTTCTCCCGCGGTTCCACCCAAGTTAAGTCGGTAATTAGTAATTGGTAATTCGGAATTGCCGACTCCGCTTTACGCTCGCGTAACGGTGAGCGACCGTGACGTTTTACTCCGGAGATTTTCCGTTTCCTCGTCAGATGTGTCGCATCAACTCGATACCAAATCGCAAAACCGAAAGACGATACCGATCCATCGAGTTGCTGCGCCAGATTGGGGGTTTTCCGCATCAGCCGTCAAGCGAATTCACACCCTCGCCACGAGATTCGCTCTCTCTGAAACGCGCTCATGCGTACTCGGCCAACCCGTTTCAATTTCGGATTTACGATTTCGGATTGCGGATTGAAAAATCTGAAATCTGAAATCTGAAATCCAAAATGGACAGTGGGCGATAGAGGGCTCGAACCTCCGACCTCTTGCATGTCAAGCAAGCGCTCTAACCAACTGAGCTAACCGCCCGGATTGATTCGCATTATAGCATAAAAAAAAGAGTTGGCAAGTTTTTTTCGCATCAGTTGGCGCGTTCCACCGCCAATGCTATAATGTTATCCGAATTCAAAACTCGAAATCACGCTGGCGCGCTCACGCGCGCGTTAAATAATTGAGGGAGGGGAAAATTGAAACATTGGCTTATTGTTGCGACTGGCTTGTTGGCAGTAATTGCCGGCGCGTGTTCTGCCCCGCCAGGGAACCCGCCCGCGGCGAATTGCGCGTTGCGGCTCGCGACGACGACCAGCACAGCCGATTCCGGTCTGCTCGCGTTCATTCTGCCGGATTTCGAAAAGAAATTTAGCTGCAAGGTGGATGTCATCGCGGTCGGCACCGGGCAGGCGATTGAAATCGGAACCAAAGGTGATGCGGATGTTTTGCTCGTGCACGCGCGGGCGCAGGAAGACAAGTTCGTTGCCGATGGACACGCCAAAGAACGCTTTGACGTGATGTATAACGATTTCATTTTGCTTGGACCGCAGGATGATCCTGCGAAAGTCAAAGGCAGCGCGCGCGCGGCGGACGCGTTCAAGACAATTGCCGCCACTCAATCGGCGTTCGCAAGCCGCGGCGACAAAAGCGGAACGAATACCAAAGAGCTGAGCATCTGGGCAACCGCCACTATCACCCCGACCAAGGAAATGGCATGGTATAATTCGCTAGGTCAAGGAATGGGTGAAACACTCCTCACCTCCAACGAAAAAGGCGCGTACACGCTGGCGGATCGCGGCACCTATCTGTCAATGAAAGACAAACTGCCCAACTTGATCGTCGTCGTCGGTGGAACTAGCATTCAAGACAACAAGGACAAGGACCTGCTCAATCCGTACGGCGTGATGGCGGTCAACCCGGACAAACATCTCGGCGTCAAGTTTGAGATGGCGACGAAATTCGTCCAATGGATTCTCTCGAAAGAAACCCAAGAACGGATTGGCGGTTTTGGGAAGGACAAGTATGGTCAGCCGCTATTTTATCCGAACGCCTAGAAGATGACTGCTGGAAGTTAGAGGTTGGGATAGCCTTCCAACTTCTATCTTCTAACCTCTAACATCCAAATATGGACGAAATCTTTCGCGGTTTTCTCCACGCCCTCCGTTTTATTTTTTCCGCCGATCCCGCGCTCGTCGAAATCGTTTGGCTTTCGATGCGCGTGACCGGCGTTGCGCTTTTCATCAGCACGCTGATCGGCGTGCCGGTCGGCGCCGCGCTCGGACTGACGCGCCGGCGCGCGCGCGGATTGATCGCGGCATTGCTCTATACCGGCATGGGGTTGCCGCCGGTCGTCGTGGGGCTGTTCGTCTACTTGATGCTGTCGCGCAGTGGTCCGCTCGGAATGCTCGACTGGCTGTTCACGCCGAGCGCGATGATCGCCGCGCAAATCATCATCGCGTTTCCGCTCGTGGCAGGATTGACCATGACGGCAGTGCAGGGCGTCGACGCGAATTTGCCTTTGCAGGTGCGCGCGTTGGGCGCGAATCGCGCGCAAGAAATTTGGACGATCCTGCGCGAAGCGCGCATCGGCGTAATCGCCGCGATTGTCGCCGCGTTCGGCGGAATCGTTTCCGAGGTCGGCGCGGTGATGCTGGTGGGCGGCAATATCGAAGGCAAAACGCGCGTCTTGACGACGGCGATCGTGCTGAACACGCGCACCGGCGATTTTGATCTCGCGATCGCGCTCGGAATTATTTTGCTCGGGCTGGCGTTTGCGGCGAACGCCGCGCTCTTGCAATTGCAAAAACGCGGCGGGGATTGAACGCGTGGCGGAATTGGTTTATCGAATTCGCGGTTTGAAAAAAGAATATGCTGACCGCGTCGTGGTGGATATTGAACAACTCGACATTCACACCGGGGAATTCTTGGTGATTGTCGGTCCGAGCGGGGCAGGCAAGTCCACCTTGTTGAGATTGTTGAATTTTCTTGAACCTCCCACGTCGGGAGAAATTTATTTTCAAGATCAACTATTGGGCGCGTCCAGTCCGTTGCTGGAATGGCGTCGCCGCGTGACGACCGTTTTTCAACGCCCGATACTTTTGCGGGCGCGCGTGCGCGAAAACATCGTGCTGGGGTTGAGTTTTCGGGACGAACGCGCCGATGATCGCATCGAAAAAATTCTGGCGCGCGTAGGGCTGTCGGCTTTCGCGCAGCAGCCCGCGCACAAACTTTCCGGCGGCGAGCTGCAGCGCGTCGCGCTCGCGCGCGCGCTCGTCATCAACCCCAGCGTTCTTCTGCTCGACGAACCAACCGCGAATCTCGATCCGTACAATGTCGGCATGATCGAAGAGATTGTGCGCGAACATAATCGCGCGCAGCGCACGACGGTGGTTCTCGTCACGCACAATATTTTTCAAGCGCGTCGCTTGGGAACGCGCGTCGGGCTAATGCTCGGAGGTCGGCTGATCGAGGTGAACGCGACGAACGCGTTCTTCAATTCCGCGTCCGATCCGCGCACCGCGGCGTTCGTGCGTGGTGAAATGATTTATTAGTGTCTGCCGAAAATAAAAACGCGGGAGGTCGGGTTACATTTTACGCGGCTTGCCCTACTCGTTTAGGTGTTGCTTTTGCCTGCGTTTGTAATATAATCAAAGCGCCTCCCAAATTTGCCGGCGATTCTACATTCGCCGTGCAGTTCTCAAAAGGTGGCTCTTTTGTCAACCGACAATTGTTTCGCACGTGACCTGAACCTTGCCACAAAGATCGAAAGCCGCGAGTTTTTCTTCGGCGGCGCGCGCCTCATTTCTACGCGCGCTATGAGTGCGCCCCCCGCATCCCTAAAACTCTTCACGCAAAACCCAGCAGAAATAAATCGAATCGCTCGCTCTCTCGTTGGCAACGACAGCGAGATGGTCATTCACCGCGCGCCGCGTATCTCTGACAATGATGTCAGAGTTTTTTGTAACTGCTCAGCCCCATGTCATTCTGAACGGAGTGAAGAATCTCGGTCGGCAGGATGAGATTCTTCGCAAGAACGGCTCAGAATGACACAGGGTTGAGTAGTTACGTTTTTTTGATGAGATCGTGAAGGAGATGCAGTCTTGACTCGACCACCCTTAGCCAATCTGTTCGCCATCCACGATCCTGACCCGACAGCGCTGGACGAGACGATGCGCGACCTGGAACGCGGCGGCGAATTCGTGCGCGTGTGGCGTCCCGCGCCCGGCTGGGTGGCGGCAGTCGCGCCGTTGCCCGGCTCTTTGCCCGACGATGATCTGGCGCGCCAGCATCAACTTGCCTTTGCCGAAGGGCGTGATATGCTGCTGGAGCGATGCGGCAATGACCCTGCCGCGCGCCTGCGCGAGATCGCGGAACTTGCCGATTTGCACCCCGACCGTCTCGCAACACTGCCCGGCGATTTTGGGTTCATCCGCTTTCGCGCGGACGGGGATGCGACGGTGGTACGTTCTTGCGGCGGACTCGTGCCGTTCTATCTCAAGCGGTCGGGAAATCGCTGGGCAATTGCGACGCGGCTGGGCGACATGGTGCGCTATTTGCCCGACGAGCCGCG
>JACQGS010000239.1 GCA_016199405.1 Chloroflexota bacterium
AACGCGGAAAAATCAGATAATAAATTTATTCGATCCGTTCTTTCCGCGTGAATCCGCGTCCAAAAAATCTTGCTTTTTGTACAATCTTTTCATTGGATAGGTACTAAAAATCCCAAGAGTTTTTTTACGCTCACGGGAAGGCATTGCGTCGGAGTACCAAAAAGCCCGCGCTGAACAAATTTTGCGAGCGGCAAGCCCACTATTTTCCGGCAGAATCTATCCAAGCGGACAGGTCAGCACCTGTCCGTTTTGCGTTCTCTGCCGCGCAAGACCGGCAATGCGCGCGGCTAAATCTTGTCCGATTGCCCCTATTGCCATGCGCAAAACGATTGTATTCTGGCAAATGAAGATTGATTGGACACAGATACAAACTGATTCACGCTGATTCTATTTTTATCTGTGTTTATCTGTGTTTATCAGTGTCCCATTTTCCGAGGAGTACCAATGCAGATTTTTCTCGATACCGCGAACTTGGACGAAATCCGCGAGATCGCCGCGTGGGGCATTCTCGCCGGCGTCACGACGAATCCCTCGTTGCTCGCGAAAGAAAAGGGCGCGGATTTTCGAGCGACGATTGAGGAAATCTGCCGGCTCGTCAACGGTCCGGTCAGCGCGGAAGTCATCTCGACCGACGTTGCCGGCATGCTCGATGAAGCGCGGCGCTATGCCGCGTGGCATCCGAACGTCGTCGTCAAAATTCCGCTCATCCCCAACGGCATTAGCGCGGTCTCGACGCTCGCGCGCGAAGGGATCAAAACCAACGTCACGCTCTGCTTCAACGCGAATCAAGCGCTCTTTACCGCGCTCGCCGGCGCGACGTACGTCAGCCCCTTTGTCGGTCGCCTCGACGACATTTCCGAAGACGGAATGGCGCTCATCCGCGACATCGCGCAAATCTATCGTAACTATCCACAATTGAAAACGCAAGTCCTTGCCGCGTCCATCCGGCATCCGCGCCATCTGACCGACGCCGCGCTTGCCGGCGCGGATGTCGCGACAGTTCCGGCGGCCGTGTTGAAGCAAGCGATCAAGCATCCGCTCACCGACGCGGGGTTGGAGAAATTTTTGAGCGATTGGAAGAAACGTCAAGCCGAGAAGAGCGCAACCGCGATCCCGGTGGAATTGCCAGCCGCCGTCGCGCGCGCGTGATTCGAAGTTACTTTTCCCACGAAGATACACGAAGAAACACCAAGGTCTAGTTAGTCTTTTCGTGTTTCTTGGTGTCCTTCGTGGGTGTCTGGAGGACTCATGCCGACAACTGCAACTATGCCATCCGCCCAAACCGCGATGCCCACTGCCGAACTCAGCGAAAAATATAAAGCCGGCGTGCGCCCGTACGCGGCGGACTATTACGTTCCCGATTACGTGCCGCTCGATACGGACTTGCTCTGCGCGTTTCGCATCGAGCCAAAAGCCGGCGTGGATATTATCGAAGCCGCCGCCGCCGTCGCGGCGGAATCGTCCACCGGCACTTGGACCGAAGTCTGGTCGAATCAACTGACCGACATTGATTTCTACAAAGCCAAAGCGTACCGCATCGAGGGCGACATCGCGTACATCGCGTATCCGCTGGATTTGTTCGAAGAGAATAGCGTGGTCAATATCATGTCCTCGATCGTCGGCAATGTGTTTGGCTTCAAAGCCGTCAAAGCGTTGCGCCTCGAAGATATGCGCATTCCGGTCGCGCTCGTCAAAACTTTTCCCGGACCCAACGTCGGCATCTACGATGAACGCGTCTGGTCGAACAAATGGAAACGTCCGTTGCTCGGCGGAACGGTCAAACCGAAACTCGGACTCTCGCCCAAAGCGTACTCGACGATCATTTACGAATGCCTCAGCGGCGGGCTCGACACGACCAAAGACGACGAGAACATGAATAGCCAGCCCTTCAGCCGTTGGCGCGATCGGTTTATGTACGCGCAGGATGCCGTCGCCAACGCGATGGCGGAGACGCACGAGTTCAAAGGGCATTGGCACAACGTCACCGCCGGCTCGACCGAAGAATGTTTGCGCCGCCTCGAATACGCGCACGCGTTGGGTTCTCGAATGTGCATGTTGGATTTTCTCACTGCTGGTTTTTCCGCGTCGGCGGATGTGTTCAAGCGCGCCGGCGAATTACGGATGATCGTGCATTGCCATCGCGCGATGCACGCGGTTTTCACGCGGCAAAAAAATCACGGCATTCACATGCGCGTCGTCGCGAAATGGCTGCGCGTGACCGGCGGCGATCATTTGCACACCGGCACCGTCGTCGGAAAATTGGAAGGGTCGTGGAACGAAACGCTCGGCATTATCGATCTTTTGCGCGAACGGAACGTGCGCGTCAATCCCGAGCACGGCATTTTCTTCGATCAGGATTTCGCGGGATTGAAAACCACCTGGCCCGTCGCGTCCGGCGGAATTCACGTGCACCATATTCCGGAATTGTATCGAATTTATGGCAACGACGCGTTCTGGCTGTTTGGCGGCGGCACGCACGGACATCCGCGCGGCAGTCGCGCCGGGGCGCGCGCGAATCGCGTCGCGACCGAAGCCATTGCGTCTGGGCAAACGCTGGAGCACGCCGCGCTCAATTGCTCTGAACTGCGCGAGGCGCTGGATCTATGGCGCGAGGTGCGCTTCGATGTGGAAGCGTGAGCGCAGAATGATTTTTCGTACCCGCAGTTTCTTCGGAGAGGTCTTATGGCAAACCGACCGATTGTTTTAGGCATCGTAGGTGACAGCGCTTCCGGGAAAACGACGATCACGCAAGGGCTGACGAACATTCTGGGTCCGGAACGTGTCACGCGTATTTGCACCGACGATTACCACAAGTACGACCGGACCGAGCGCGCGCGGCTGGGTATCACGCCGCTTCACCCCGACTGCAATTATCTGGACGTGATGGAACTGCACATGGAGCGAATGCATTATGGGCAGCCCATCCTCAAGCCGGTCTACGACCACAGTGACGGCACGCTCGCGCGCCCCGAGTACGTTCATCCGCGCGAGTTTGTCATCGTGGATGGCTTGCTCGGTTTTTCGACGCCGACCCTGCGCCAATTTCTCGACGTCAAAGTGTTTCTCGATCCACCGGAAGATTTACGCCAAGTCTGGAAGGTCAAGCGCGATACGACCAAGCGCGGCTATCTGCCGGAACAAGTGTTGGCGGAAATGGAAAAACGCGAACCCGATTCGCGTGAATTTATCCGACCGCAACGCGAATTTGCCGACATCGTTGTTCGCTTTCACCCACCAAGCGACGTGTCGCCGGAAGATGCCGGTCCCAATTTGAACGTGCATCTCGTTCTCCGTCCGACGCTTCCGCATCCCGATCTTTCCTATTTGATCGAGGATGCTGGCGACTCGCGCGCGGGCATTCGGCTTGAACTCGGACGCGATAACGGACGCCCGGCAGATTTTCTGGAAATTGCCGGCGACGTCACCGGCGAACACGCCGAGCGATTGGAAGACGCGATCTGGGAACATCTGCCCGATCTCCGCCCGGTGCGCGAGGATCAGTTTGGCGATTTTCAAGACCGGACGGAGACCCGGCATAGCCATGCGCTCGCGCTCACGCAGTTGTTGTTGACCTATCATTTGTTGCGCAAGTACAGCGATCTCTCGCAGATTCCATTCGCGCCGCCCATCGCCGCGCTCAGCCGCCTGCGCTACGCCGAAACGCCAATGGCGACGCCGTAGGGTTCGTAAAAGAATAACTTCTCGAATGGGTAGCAGGACAAGCCGCGCTGTCCGTCTGGGAAACGCCCAGCGCGGCTGGGCTGCCACCCGGTTGATTTATTTTCAGGAGAGAAGAATGCCTCTAACTCTCACCCCCGACAAAATCGAAACTGCGCGCGCGGTAGAAGCATTCGACGGCGTTGACGAAAATTCGGTCAACACGATTCGCGCGCTCGCGATGGACGCGGTGCAGCGCGCGAACTCCGGACATCCGGGTTTGCCGATGGGGATGGCAGATGCCGCGTACGTTTTATGGACGCGCGTGCTCAAACATAATCCGCGTAACCCGGCGTGGTTCAATCGCGATCGATTTGTTTTGTCGGCGGGGCACGGCTCGATGCTGTTGTATTCGCTTTTGCATCTCAGCGGTTATGATTTGTCGCTCGATGAACTCAAACGCTTTCGCCAACTCGGCAGCAAAACGCCGGGGCATCCCGAAGTCGGTCTCACCGCCGGCGTTGAAACGACGACGGGGCCGCTCGGTCAAGGTTTGTCGAACGCAGTCGGTATGGCAATCGCGGAAAAATTTCTCGCGACGCGTTTCAATCGTCCGTTGTTCGAGATTGTGGATCATTTTACGTACGCGCTCGTGAGCGACGGCGATTTGATGGAGGGCATTTCGCACGAAGCCGCGTCGCTCGCCGGGCATTTGGGTCTCGGTAAATTAATTTGGCTTTACGATTCGAACGGCATTTCGATTGACGGACCCACGTCGCTCGCGTACAGCGAAGACACCGCCGCGCGCTTTGGCGCGTACGGCTGGCATGTGCAAAGCGCAGATGGACATGATAAGCCCGCAATGCTGACCGCGCTCGAAAACGCGCGCGCAGACGCTAACGCGGCACGCCCTTCAATTATCATCGCTCGCACGCATATCGGCTACGGCAGTCCAAAAAAACAGGACACGAACAAAGCGCACGGCGAGCCGCTCGGCGAAGACGAAGTACGCGCCGCGAAAATCAATTTGAAACTAGACCCCGACGCGCAATTCGCCGTGCCGAAGACGGTGCGCGCGCGTTTCGCGCTCTCCGCCGATAAAGGCGCGCAAGCGGAAGCCGCGTGGCGCGCGTTGTTCGATGAATACGCGCGCGCCTTTCCAGACCTCGCACGCGAATTTTCTGATGCCATCGCCGGTCGCATCGCGAACAATTGGAGTGTGCCAACATTTCCGCTTGATAAACCGCTCGCGACGCGCGCGGCGTCCGGCGCGGCGCTGAACGCGCTCGCGGAAAAAATTCCGACACTGCTCGGCGGCTCGGCGGATTTAACGCCGTCGAACAATACGCAAACAAAAAATTCACAGCCGATCACGCGCGCGAATTTTTCCGGACGCTATATTCATTTTGGCGTGCGCGAGCACGCGATGGGCGCGTTGCTGAATGGGATGGCATTGCACGGCGGCGTCGTGCCGTACGGCGGCACGTTCCTCATTTTCAGCGACTATATGCGCCCGGCAATTCGCCTCGCCGCGCTGATGCATCAACGCGTCGTTTTTGTTTTCACGCACGATTCGATTGGTCTCGGCGAAGACGGTCCCACGCATCAACCGATCGAGCATCTCACCGCGTTGCGCGCGATTCCCAACCTCGTCGTCATTCGCCCCGCGGATGCGACCGAAACGCCGGAAGCGTGGCGCGTCGCGCTCGCGCGCCAAAACGGACCGACCGCGCTCGTGTTGACGCGGCAAGCATTGCCAGTGCTCGACCGTTCGCAGTTCGCGCGGGCAGAAAATCTGGCGCGCGGCGGATATGTGCTTTCGGATTTTGCGATCTCGCCGGTCTATTTTGTGCGAGTGGTTTTGATCGCCACCGGCTCGGAAGTTCACCTTGCGCTGGAAGCGCAAAAGGCGTTGGCGAAACTCGATATTGCCGCGTGCGTCGTGAACATGCCGTCGTGGGAACTGTTCGATCAGCAATCGCCGGAATATCGCGAGAGCGTGTTGCCGGAGTCGATTCACGCGCGGGTCGCGATCGAAGCCGGTTCAAAATTGGCGTGGTCACGCTATGTCGGCGAGCACGGCGCGGTGGTGGGGCTGGACTCGTTTGGCGCGTCCGCGCCGTACCAAGAGGCGTACCAGTTCTTTGGCATTACCGTTGACGCGATTGTTCAAGCCGCGTTACGGATCTGTGAGCCAATCAATGATGTGGAGGCGTTGTGGCATTCCGCGTAGGCATAAATGGTTTTGGTCGCATCGGGCGCTTGGCGCTGCGCTTTTTGCGCGAGCACGCGCCGGCGGTGGAGGTGGTCGCGATCAACGATCGCGGCGCGCTCGACATCAACGCGTATTTGCTTCAGCACGACTCGAACTATGGCGCGTTTCCCGCGCGCATCGAAACGCGCGGCGCCGATCTCGTTGTGAACGACGAGGCGATTCGCTTTTTCTCCAACACGCAACCCGGCGAAATTCCGTGGCGCGAGTACGGCGTGGACTTGGTCGTCGAATCCACCGGCGCGTTTGCCGATGCGCGCAAAGCCGCCGGGCATCTCGATGCTGGGGCGGCGCGCGTGCTCGTCACGGCGCCGTGCAAGAACGCCGACGTGACGATCATCGCGGGCGTGAATGATCTGAACTTGCGCGCGGAGCATCGCATTATTTCGGCGGCATCGTGCACGACGAATTGCCTCGCGCCGGTCGCCAAGGTTTTGAATGACGCCTTCGGCATCGAGCATGGAATGATGGCGACGATTCACGCGTACACCAACGACCAGCGCATTCTCGACAAATCGCACAGCGACCCGCGTCGTTCGCGCGCCGCCGCGGCAAATATTATTCCGACGACGACCGGCGCGTCGAAAACGCTCGGGCTCGTGATTCCGGAACTCGCCGGCAAAATCGGCGGGCTGTCTTATCGCGTGCCGACGCTGACGGTCTCGGTGATTGATTTGACGGTCGCGTTGCGAAAGTCGGTCTCCGCGCGCGACGTGAATCGCGCGTTTGAGCAAGCCGTGAGCGATGGGTTGCGCGGGATCGTGGAATTGTGCGCGATGCCGCTCGTCTCCACCGATTTCAAAGGCAACGCGCATTCGGCGATTGTAGACGGATTATTGACGCAGGTGTTGGAAAGCGAGGGCTTGACACGCGTGGTGGCGTGGTATGATAATGAATGGGGATACGCCACCCGCGTAGCGGACCTGGTGCGGTTGCTCGCGGACGGGACACGCGCGTGGAAGGCAAACAATGCGGTTTTGCCGGGGAGGGAGACGCCACGCGCAGAAAATTTGCTGGAGGTTCGGTATGGATAAAACGGTTGGGGACGTGATGCATCGCGGCGTCACGACCTGCCGCCCCGACGCGTTGCTTTCCGATGTCGCACATTGGATGCACAAAGATGACATCAGCGCGATTCCCGTCACAGATGCGGAGGGCTTTTTGGTCGGCATCGTCACGCGTACGGATCTGGTGACGCTGCGGGTGCACGAGTTGTGGCGTGAGATGCGCGCGGAGCACGCGATGACGCGCGCGGTCGTGACCATTCCGCCTGACCAGCCCCTCTACGCGGCGATCGGCTTGATGAATGAGCATCACATTCATCGCATTGTCGTCGTGGAGCCGTGCCCGAGTGGACATCCAATGTCATTAAGATAAGACTTCGGAAGTCTGTAATTGCGAACTTTTGAGCAAAATCGGTCTGACATCGCTGCAAATGTCACTTTTTAGGTCGCCTTCGAGACTTCCGAAGTCTGGTTC
>JACQGS010000243.1 GCA_016199405.1 Chloroflexota bacterium
ATCCGGGGGGTATGAAAACGGTGGTGCTGCGCGCGATATTGGAGAAACATCCCGATCGCGTTTTGAAAGAGGCGGTGTGGGGAATGCTGCCAAAAGGTCGGCTGGGGCGGCAGATGTTCAAGAAACTCAAAGTGTACGGCGAGGCGGCGCATCCGCATCGCGCGCAACGGCTCAAGACTCTGGAGGTTTAGCAGATGGTGACGGGAAAATATTTTGAAGGCATTGGACGCCGCAAAGCGGCGACGGCGCGTGTGCGGGTGACTGCCGGCACAGGCGATTATATGGTGAACGGCAAGTCGGTCAAGGAATATTTTCCGCTGACCGTCTTGTTGAGCCAAGCCACCAGCCCATTGCGCGTAACGCAAAACGAAGGACGCTTTGGGGTGAGTGTGCTGGTCAAGGGGGGCGGAATTCCCGGTCAATCGGTCGCCGTGTCGTTGGGGCTGGCGCGCGCGTTGCTGCTCGTGGATGCGACGTTCAAGAAAGCCCTGCGCAACGCCGGCTTGTTGACGCGCGACCCGCGCGTCAAGGAACGCAAGAAACCGGGTTTGAAAAAGGCGCGTAAGGCGAAGCAGTACACGAAACGGTAAGCGAATCGAAAAATTTTGCCCCGCAGGATTGCAAAAATCCTGCGGGGCTTTTTTGTTGGTGCGCGTGTTTGCTGTGTGTCAGACTTTCAGTGCCTTGCTTGAACGCGCCGCGCGCATTCCTGTTTTCGTTCTGTTTTGAGCGACGACGGGCTTCACCACATCCCAAACTGTCTCAGGATGCTTGGCGGCAACTTGAAGCAATACGCGCGCCGCGCCCTTGGGTAATCTGCGCCCTTGTTCCCAATTCTGCAATGTCGCAACACTGATTCCAAGCAACGCGGCAAATTGCTCTTGCGAGAGCCGATAGTTCGCGCGGATACGTCTCACGTCCGTCTTATCTACGACAAACTTGCGCGAGGGCGCAACCTCGCCGCGCAAAATTGCTCCGCCTTCGCGGACGCTCGCGACAAGTTCTTTGAACAGTTCCTCTTTCACGGATATTCCTCCTCGACAATCTTTTTCAAGGTCTTGAGTTGTTCATGCGTCAAATCCTCTCGTTCATTCTTGCTGTAGATGAGCAACATCAGCAATTGCTCTTGCGTCACTGCCCAGTAGTAGATGACGCGTGAGCCGCCGCGCTTGCCTTTTCCTTATGTTGCCCAACGAAGTTTACGCAGACCACCACTTCCAACAATGACCGACCCAGCGTTGGGGCGATTGACCAATGCGGTTTGTAACTCCCGATACTCTTCGTCTGATAACGATCCGTGTACTTGGCGCGTAAAAACCGAAGTTTCGATGATGACCATTACAGATACCCCGATTTGTTCTTTGGAGGATTATACGCCAATGGCGTATAAGTGTCAAATAGCGGAATGGTGGAGCGGACTCTGTTCAAGCGGCATGACGCAGAACGCTACCGCCCGCCGATTCCGCCGCAAAGTGTCTGGCGAAATGCAAGTCCGTTTGCCAGCGCAAACCGCACACGCCAAAATGCGCGACCGTGGCGGAATCGGCGGGCAGGTGTTCTGCGTTCGTGCAATTTGTCTGGTCTACATGCTCTTTGATGACGCGACTACCTTTTGGTCAGTTTCTTGCATTCAAGTTCTTGTCGCGCCTACCAATTTTCGTCTTTGCGCCTGCTGTCAATTTCCTCTTATCTTTATAGCCGTACTCACGTCTTGGCATTGAGAGGATTCTCATGGGGGTAACAACACAGGAGTGTATCTCCATACTCAACGCCACAAAAATAACGGCAGATGGAAATATTCTTGACCGCGCATTTATGCTCGTTAGTTCCTTCCGTTTCGTTCCAGGGGCATTTGTCTTGTTTCCACGAAATCGTGTCTTGCGAAGTCGCCAAGTCAATGTCCATGTTTGCCCCGCGAAGTTTTCTGATTGTTTCCACTTTGTGTCTCCTGATTAGGTGTTAATTCAAGCGTCTACCGACTCACGACTAGAGCGCGGTGTTTGGATTGAAAAGGCATGACGCAGAACGCTACCGCCCGCCGATTCCGCCGCCAAGTGTCTTGCGAAATGCAAGCACGTTTGCCAGCGCAAACCACGCACGCCAAAAAGCCGCGACGGTGGCGGAATCGGCGGGCAGGTGTTAGACGCAGTTCATCCGCTTTTCAACAACCCCACTTGGACTATACCGCATTCTCCGCGAAGATGCGCTCCATAAGCGGCGCTATTTCCGCGAGGTTCGTTGAATTTGTTGTTGCTAGCGGAACACTCTTTGGGTATGCACTTCCTACATCAAATACCAATTGGTCGGCAACAAACCAATTTCTCTGAGGTGGTTCGATGTGATACCACCCTTCAGTTCTCAATATTATCGAGGCGCGAATGTCGGACGGTGTGGGCTGGTCGCCTTTGCCCAGTAGAAATGTCCACCCTGGTGGCTCGTCTCCTATCTCAATTCCGTCTCTGCGTAGACTTTCCTCGCGTGTAAGAAACTCTCTCAAGTGTAGCGAGTGTTCTCTAGACTTTTTTTCCACGAGAGTCTTTACTTGCGGTTCAAGGGCATTTGCTCTGGCTTGAAGTTTTTTGCGGACTCCTTGCAACCTGAAAGCCCATGCCAAGTCTCGCACAGGTCGCAACAAACTATCAAGCAGTTGTCCCACGATTGCCAATGCCACAACCACAATGCCAATGACGATGATTGCAGAGATGATACAGGTAAGCGTGCTCATTTTATCTTTCCTGTGTCGGCTTGGAAACCGAGCGCCGACTTAAAAAGCGAATTGCGTCTAACACTCGCCTCCCGCATGGGTGCGGGAAGCATACCGATTTGGTTGGATTCCCGCACTCAAGGTGCGGGAATCCACGCTTTGACTACGATGTGTCCATTATCCTCCTATAGCACCAATTTGTCCATTGGGCTTTTGATTCGTCCCAGCGCACTCTCGCTAACGTGTGTATACCGCTCGGTCGTACGAATATTGCCGTGCCCCAGTAACTCTTGAATGTATCGCATATCTACACCGTCTTCAAGGAGATGAGTAGCAAACGAATGACGCAAAGTATGGAATGTCGCTGGTTTGAGGATGCCCGCTTTCTTTTTCGCTTCCTTAAAAACCGCTTGTGCCGCACGTTCTGATAGATGATCGCTGCGCGCTTCACCCGGAAAGAGCCAATCTTTCGGCTTGAATGCTTGAAAATACTCGCGCAAAATTGTGAGTGCAGTTTGGGATAACAAAGTGTACCGATCTTTTGCGCCTTTACCTGCCGACACGCGAATGACCATTCGTTTTGAATCAATCTCACTCACCTTCAAGCGCACGACCTCGCCCACGCGCAAGCCCGCCGAGTACGCGGTTACCAACAACGCCTTGTGTTTCAAGAAGGTCGTTACCTTCAAAATTTTGGTGACTTCTTCGCGGTTTAACACTACCGGCAATTGCGATGGGCGCTTCATGCGCGGCAAGTCGCACACCTTGCCGCGTTGCTTGAGTGCGATGTCGTACAGAAAAATCAACGCCGACCGCGCGCCCCGGCAATACGCCGCCGAGACGGCGCCGCTCTGCGCTAATTGCACGAGATACTCACGGATTTGATCGCGCGTCGCTTGCTCCGGCGCAATTTGCTTTTGCTTCAACCAATCGAAGTAATTTCGTAGATGCTGTCCATACGATTTCCGCGTCCCGTATGCCATCCCGCGCAACACCAACTCATCGTCTACCTGTTTGATCAGCGCGTGCGGGGGATGCGTCGTCAGCGGCTTATCTCTCCCGGCTACATATCTCCGTCTCCCTTTCTCCCTCTCCGGTCGCTGGTCTTTAGCGACAGGGGAGGGTCGGGGTGGGGCTGGTTTGACCGCTAGCATCTTTGGCGGCGGCGCGGGTGGCAGCGCGATGATCTCTGCCAACGCCGCGCGCGTTGCTGCCGAATCCGGCAAAAGCCATTGCTTGCGTTCTGGATTCCAAGAATGTCCGGAAATCTTTTTGATGCGCGCGACGCCCTCCGTTGAATATGGCAGCGTCACCCACACCTTGCCCGGCGGTCCCGATTCAATTTGTAGACGCGGCATAAAACCAAACCCTTGGGAAAACAAAATGCCCGCCGACGACGCGACGAAACCCGCGCCGTTTAGCAGGCACCCCCACTTTTCTCCCCCGCGCAATGCCGACCATTCGATTCCTCCAATGGATGCACTCGCGACACGCGGACAAAGAAAAACTTGCACGCCAAATCTAGCACGATTATTCCCGCGCGTCAACCGGCTTTGGCTTTCCGACCCCCGCGCATAAAATAAACGCCGATGAACCGCCACGATCCGCGCGACCTCTCCGCTCTCGCGCGCGGCACGCCGCGCCAACAACGCGCCTACGCCGCGATTCAATCTCTCAATCTCTTTCATCTCTTGCGCGTTTACTCTCCCACGCTCGCCGGCACGATCCCGCTCGGCATTGACCTGCCGACGAGCGATCTCGATATTATTTGCCAAGCGCACGGCCTCGCCGCGTTTGAGCGGTGCGTGCGCGCGGCATTCGGCGCGCGCGCTAACTTTCACGCGCGGCGCAAAATCGT
This sequence comes from Chloroflexota bacterium, assembly GCA_016199405.1. GTDB lineage: Bacteria > Chloroflexota > Anaerolineae > UBA4142 > UBA4142 > JACQGS01. Next base: position 4,563 of record JACQGS010000243.1, read on the forward strand.
GCGCGGCGTTGAGTCATTCATCGCCAATTTCGATTACGCCGATTTTCCGTTTGAAATTTTCGCACAGCCGCGCGCGGTCAGCGAGCAGTACGCGGTCAGGCATCTGCTCATTGAAGCGCGGGTGTTGGAGATTGGCGGAGAGCCGGCGCGGGAAAAAATTTGTGCGCTGCGCGCGCAGGGGCTGAAAACCGAGCCGACGTTCGCGGCATTGCTTGGACTCGCCGGTGATCCGTACGAGGAATTATTGCAAATCGAAACGTGGAGCGATGAAAAAATCGCGGAAGCGATTCGCCGCGCGTCCAACCTCTAACTTCCAACTTCCAATCTCCAACTCTACCGCAACCCCGCAAATAAATCCGTCTCACGTTGCGTGCCGCCATTCACCGCGCTGATGGCGCGATAAAACTCTTGCGTCCCCCACAACGCGCGATGATGTTCGGGCGTCAATGCCTGCAATTTGCCATAGCCCGGCAATTGCGTTTGATGCGCCGAGATGGCTTGCCAAACCGTCTCCGCATATTCCGCCGTGTCCACAATCGTCGTAATCAGCCACTCGGGCCACGGCAACGCGCGCCGTTCGACGCCGTCAATCTTCATCACGAGCTCGCCAAATGCCGATTGGTACGCGTCCATTTTTTTCGGCGTCCACGCCATGTAATAGAGTTTGGAAACGCGATGCGGCGTCAAAACATCCGGCAAATAATTCGGATCGGCGGCGCAGATGATGCTGGTCGTCGCGAATTGCGAGACGGCGATATGATCGGGATGCCCGTACGCGCCTTCCGGTCCAAACGTCAGCGCGACGTGCGGACGAATGCGCCGCACATGCCCGACAATTTTTGCAATCGCCTCGCGTGGATTCGCGCGCGCGACTTGCCCGTCGATGTAATTGAGAAAATTGACTTCGCGAATCTTGAGCACGCGCGCCGCCGCGCGCAATTCTGCTTCGCGCATCTTGCCGAGCGCGTCCAAGCCGGGATTCTCTTTTTCCGCGCCGAACCAGCCGCGCTCGCCGCGCGTCGCGGTCACCAAATACGTTTCGATTCCTTCCGCGGCATATTTGGCAAGCGTGCCGCCCATTCCGAGCGATTCATCGTCGGGGTGGGCGAGGATAGCGAGAAGTTTGAGCGGGGGCATGGGAAATTAGAAGAAGGGGCTATGCTACACCCCTGAAAAATTGGGCGCGATGTAGATCAAACGCGTCCGAAA
>JACQGS010000240.1 GCA_016199405.1 Chloroflexota bacterium
GATTCACGGTGCAACCGCCAAAGCCGGCGCCGGTGAGCCGCGCGCCCCAACAACCGTATTGCGCGATAGCGATTTCCACCAGCGCGTCCAGCTCGTCGCAACACACCTCAAAATCATCCCGCAGACTCGCGTGCGATGCGTTCATCAACGCGCCCATTGCCGCGGCCTTATTTTCGCGCATATTCCGCACCGCGTCCAGCACGCGTTGATTTTCAGAAATCACGTGCCGCGCGCGCCGCGCGAGTGTGCCGGTCAGTTCTTTGGCTTTGCTTTCCAATTCGGCGAGCGAAATATCGCGCAAGGCTTTCACCGGCTTGCCAAGCAATTCCCCCAGCCGCTGCGCCGCCGCATCGCACTCTGCCTGCCGCTCATTATACGCCGATTCGACCAAGCCGCGCGATTTCATCGAATTGCATACGACGATGCTGACGCTGCGCGGGATCGGCACGTACTCATACGTCAAATCACGGCAATCGAGCCGCAGCGCGTGCCCGGCGCGCGCGAGCGCGGACACAAACTGATCCATAATGCCGCTCTGCACGCCGACAAATTCATTTTCCGCGCGTTGACACACGCGCGCAATCTCAACGCGGGAAAGACGGACAGGGACAAGCCCTGCCCCTACGCACAACGCCATCGCCGCCGCAACCTCCAACGCCGCGCTCGACGAAAGCCCCGCGCCGATAGGCACATCGCCGGCGATGACGAGATCGCAGCCGCGCAAGCGCGCGCCGCGTTGCTCGAGCGCCCACGCGACGCCGCGCAGGTAATTGCTCCATGCGCTTTTGTCGTCGCGTGTGATGGCATCGAGCGAAAATTCCGCGCGTGCGCCGGCAAAATCGCGCGCGACGACGCGCACGGTGCGATCCGCGCGCGGGCGCGCGGCGAGGTAGACCGCGCGATCCAGCGCGATCGGCAAAACGAAACCGTCGTTGTAGTCGGTATGCTCGCCGATCAGATTGACGCGCCCAGGCGCACGCGCGATGAACGACGGCGGCGCGCGGTAGAGATTGGAGAATTGAGATTGGAGAGTATCCAGTAGGGGCGAGGCATTTGCCATATCCAGCCGCTCCATCCAGCGTGATTGGATCAAGCCAACCAGCATTCCCGAACGCCGAGCGCAGGCAAATGCCTCGCCCTTTCAATCGCGCGTCCAACATCATAACGGATACAATGGTCTTGATGCAAATACGTTTTTTGGTTTGACTTGACTTTCAACGTCTGCTATACTCGCGCTCGCTTATCCGCTGACCCAATCCCTCCAGACACCCGCGACCCGATTTCCTTTAGGTTCAACGAATGGAACCCACCTTGCACAATGACGGCGTGAAACTCGGTCTAGAAAATATTTCGCTCTCCTTCGGCGGCGTGACCGCGCTCAACGACGTCAGTTTCGAGATTCGCGCCGGCGAAATCCTCGCGCTGATCGGACCCAACGGTGCGGGCAAAACCTCGCTCATCAATTCCATCAGCGGCTTTTACAAACCCCAGCGCGGCGATATTCGTTTGAACGGCGCGAGCATTCTCGCCAAGCCGCCGCACCAGATCGCCAAACTCGGCATCGCGCGTACGTTTCAAAATATTGAATTGTTCGCCGGGATGACGACGCTCGACAATCTGATGGCAGCGCGGCATTTGTTTATGCGCACCAACGCGCTCACCGGCGCCTTGTATTTCGGTCCGGCGCACGCGGAAGAAATTCGCCAGCGCGCCATTGTCGAAGAAATCATTGACCTCCTCGAAATCGAAGCCATTCGCAAAAAAACCGTCGCGACGATCCCGTACGGCTTGCGTAAACGCGTCGAGCTGGGCAGGGCGCTCGCGCTCGAACCGGATTTATTGTTGCTCGATGAGCCGATGGCAGGCATGAACCTCGAAGAAAAAGAAGATATGGCGCGCTTTGTTCTCGACATCCACGAAGCCAAAGGCACGACGATTTTGCTCGTCGAGCATGATATGGGCGTCGTGATGGATATTTCGGATCGCGTGGTCGTGTTGGATTTCGGCGTGAAAATCGCGGAAGGCACGCCGGAAGTAATTCGGGGCGATGCGCGCGTGGTGGACGCGTATCTGGGAAAGCAGAAAGCGTGATAAGGCGCAGCGGCAGGCGCTCGCATTTCGCGCCGCGTTTCCGCATAAGCACCCTGTGGGGGGTATTATACGGAAACTTTCCGTATAATACATAGTTGGGCGCTTAAGCAGGCAGTGCATTCAACAATTGGAGGACTAAAATTGGCTCCTTTCGGTTTACTCATTCTTGGTGTGGCACTTTCCATAGTCGGTTGGCTTTTTGATCGTCTTAGTAAGCTGAACTGGCTAATGAGGCTAGTCGCATCTGAGCAAGCCAATGCCTTACAAGCTCTTGAACTTTTAGCGCAGAACGATAAGCATCTTCTCCTTTCTGGGCATCCAGGCTTCAAAGTGCTTGTTGCCCATTGGCCAGGCATGTCCAATCGAAACACAATTACCGGAATCGGCAGAAGTGTGGCATTTATTGAATTTGGTGGCCAGGTAAAAAATGATTTCGAGTTGATTGCGCATTCCGGGGATGAACAGAAAATTGATCCGCGCTGGCGATTCTCGCAAGCCCAACAAGCAATAAATGCTGAACTCGACAAAAAGGTGTTCTGGGGTGGCACAATAGTGTTCTCCCTCGGCATAGTTATTAGCTTGATCTCCGGCGTTATTGAATTGCTGGGAAGTAGTTAGCGTATGAAGTACTGTATTAAGTGTTATCTTGTTTCAAACAGTGAGTTATAAGTTCGGCGAGTGCGCCCAACAAAGCGTGCACTGGACGCTGGGGATTCTGCCGCATTTTCAAGCATTTTTCTGGCTTCGGTTTTTTCTCTGCTCCCAAACAGAGTCCACGCCCGCCCCAGCGCCAGTAACGCAAACCGTTAGCTGGCTCTTTCTCAGTCCGGTATCGCACGTGGAGGTTCCCAATGTCCGAGCATGTGACCATTGAGTTGTTGAAGGGCTTCTTGGAAGCATTCAATCTCCACGACCTAGATTCCATCATGGACTATTTCGCAGATGACTGCGTCTTCTACATGCCAAGAGGCGCCAAGCCTCGTGGCGATCGGTATGTCGGGAAGAAAGAGGGACGGGCAGGCTTGGCAAAACGATTTGAAGGGATTCCGGATGTGCATTATGGGGACGATCAGCATTGGATCTGTGGTGATTTCGGTGTCTCTGAATGGACACTTACTGGCACATCTACGTCAGGGCAACACATCGAAGTGCGGGGAGTTGACCTGCTTGAATTCGCTCAAGGGAAGGTCATCCGCAAGGATTCTTTCTGGAAAATACTTGAGTGACCAGCAAGGTCAGCGAAACATGCCAGCGAGATTGCGCGACCTTGTTTCTGTATTGCAACCAGCCCGCGTAAACACTACAACAAGAGTATGTGCAGGCTCGACTCCGAAATATTGGCGTGATGCCCATGAAAAGTACCGATCCTGAAAGAACAAGCCGTAAGAAGGCTCGGCGAGCAAAAGTCAATGAAACAGAGCAGAGGGAAAGACAGAGATGCAAAGAGCAAAAGAGATGAAAGCAAAACAACGTGAAGAACTACTCAGAGCATTGAAAGCCCGTTTTGAGAAAAACATGAACCGCCA
>JACQGS010000250.1 GCA_016199405.1 Chloroflexota bacterium
GCGATCGCGCGCGTGATCGCCTGGCGAATCCACCACGTCGCGTACGTGGAAAATTTATAGCCGCGATGATAGTCGAACTTTTCCACCGCGCGAATCAAGCCGATGTTGCCTTCCTGAATCAGATCGAGGAACGACACACCGCGTCCGATATATTTCTTGGCGATAGATACGACCAAGCGAAAGTTTGCCTTGATCAACTTCTGGCGGTACAGCTCGCCTTCGCGGATTTTTTTCTCCAGCCGATTGCGCTCCGGCGGCGCGACGTGATTGCGATGCAGGCGCTGATAGGCGCGCTCGCCCGTCTCCATCCCGCGCGCGTATTCCACCTCTTGCGCCGCGTTCAGCAGGGCGATGCGTGAGATTTCTTTGAGATAGAGACTGACCGTGTCATCAATCCCGATCGCGCTCAGATCGAACTCTTCTTTCTTTTCGGCGGCAGTCTCTTTTTCTTCGACTTCTTCCGGCAATACGGCTTTTTCCGGCTCAATCACCGGAATGCCCTCGTTGAACAGAACGATGTACATTTCTTCCAGCTGTTCCATGTTCGACTCCGCTTCTGGAAACATCTGCAGAATGTCGTCCTGCGTCAAGTACGATTGCTCTTTGCCTTTCTTGATCAGCAATTCCGCCGGCGTTGGCTCCTCTTCCGATGATCCGATGCCGAGCGCGGCGTCTTGCGCGCGCGCCGAAGCGAACGCGCGCGAGAGTTTTTTCGCGGCGAGACTTTTGGCGGCAAAGGGGCGCGGCTTGAACTTGCCGTTATCGCGGCTCAAGCGTGCTTGCAAATCCTTGCGAATCATTCGCGTCTTTTTCAGCTTCATTCGATTCGTTACCATCCCCATGCGTTAATTTGGCGGAAACAATAAAATGGAGACAGGGTTGCCCCCGTCTCTTCTTTGGTAGCCAGATTATATGACAATTACTATAGCAAGTCAATGCTTTTCATAAATTCCTTATAAAACTCGCTCCAGAACCATAAGACTTGCCCCTCAATTATGACAAGCCGGTCAGAAGCACTTGAGTGAAATGACCGGATGTGCTACAATATGCCAAGTTAGGATACCTTGTTTTGGCTGAGAGGGTGGGTATGGGACAGGAAATTGAAAAAATATTGAGCGACGACCTCGACCAATTTGAAAAAAGCGTTGACCGCATTCTCAATTCATTTTTTCCGCACCAACAACGCTTTCGCCCGATCAGTTGGCACCCGCCGACCGACGTTTTCGAGATGGCGGACTCGGTTGTGGTCAAGATCGAGATTGCCGGGATGAAGCCAGAGGATTTTGCGATTTCCTACGCCGGTCAAGTATTGACGGTCACCGGCGAGCGACATGATCTCGATGAGAATAAACGCGGCTTTCATATGTTAGAGATTGCGTATGGCGCGTTTGAGATTCAAGTGCATTTGCCGGGCGCTTTTGTCATCGAACAAATGGGAGCGAAATACGAGCAGGGATTTCTCTACGTCACGCTTCCCAAACCCAAAGAACAAGCGCACACCGCAGTTCAGATTCGGGTCAAATAAACGACGGCAGGACCGAGCCCTACTCTAAATTTTGGATCTAACGTATATGCAGATTCTATCCGGACGCAAAGAACCAGAAAAAACCGAACAGGACAAGGGAAACGAAATCCCGGCGGAATTGCCAATTCTGCCTTTACGTGGCACCGTCGTTTTTCCAATGACGGTGATTCCGCTGAACGTCGGGCAGACGCGCTCCATCCGCCTCGTTGACGAAGCCGTCACAAGTTCCACGCGCATCATTGGCTTGGTCACCTCCAAAGACGATAAAATCGAAGAGCCCGGTCCGGGCGATCTCTACGGTGTCGGCACGGCGGCAATTATTCACCGGATGCTGCGCGCACCCGATAATACGGTGCGGCTCATTGTGCAAGGGCTGGAGCGCATCCGCATCAAGGAATTTACGACGCACGATCCGTACCTCAAAGCGCGCGTGGAAGTGGCAGAAGATCGCGTTGAGAAATCGGTGCAATTGGAGGCGCTGCAACGCAATACGATTGAGCTGTTTCGCCGGCTGGTGGCGCTCGCGCCGAATCTGCCGGAGGAATTGCTCATGGCGGCGCTCAACGTGGATGACCCGCGCCAGTTGGTCTATATGATCGCCAGCAGTTTTCCGCGGCTGGAAATCAAAGACCAGCAAGAATTGTTGGAACTCGACTCGATTGAAGATAAGCTTGCCAAACTGAATGCGCTGATGACCAACGAGCTTGAAGTGTTGGAACTTGGCAAAAAAATTGCGACGCAAGCGCAAGGCGAGTTGGAGAAGAATCAGCGCGAGTACATTTTGCGCGAGCAACTGAAGCAAATCAAAAAAGAGCTGGGCGAAGAAGACGAGCAAGCCTCCGAGTTGAAAGAGTACGACAAGAAGATCGCGGATGCGAAAATGTCGCCGGAAGGCGAAAAAGAGGCGCGCCGCGAACTGGATCGGATGCGGACGATGCCGCCGGCGGCTGCCGAGTATCACGTCATCAAGACTTACCTCGATTGGCTGACCGATCTGCCGTGGAACAAAACGACGAAGGACAATCTCGAAATCGCGGCGGCGCGCGTCATTCTCGATGAAGATCATTACGATCTCAAAGACATCAAGGAACGCCTGCTCGAATATCTTGCCGTGCGTAAACTCCGGCTCGAACGCGGCGGCGACGAAGAGACACGCGCGTACAAGGGCTCGATTCTGTGCTTTGTCGGACCGCCCGGCGTTGGCAAAACATCGCTCGGTCAATCGATTGCGCGCGCGTTGGGGCGCAAATTTATCCGGATGTCGCTGGGCGGGATGCACGACGAAGCCGAAATTCGCGGGCATCGCCGGACGTACATCGGCGCGTTGCCTGGGCGCATCGTTCAATCGCTCAAGCGCGCGGAATCGAAAAATCCGGTGATGATGCTCGACGAGGTGGACAAGTTGGGCTCGGATTTTCGCGGCGATCCATCGTCGGCATTGCTGGAGGTGCTTGATCCGGCGCAGAATAAGAATTTCCGCGATCACTATCTCGATGTGGATTTTGACCTCTCCCAAGTGATTTTCATTTGCACCGCGAACCAATTGGATCCCGTTCAACCGGCGCTGCGCGATCGGATGGAGATCATTCAACTTTCGGGTTACACCGAAGAAGAAAAACTGCAAATTGCGCGCGGCTATCTCGTGCCGCGCCAAATCGAAGAAAACGGTTTGAAAAAGGAAGAGGTCACGTTTGAGGATGACGCGATTCGGCAGATCGCGCGCGATTTTACGCGCGAAGCCGGCGTGCGGAATTTAGAACGGCAGATCGGCTCGGTGTGCCGCAAAATCGCGACCGGGATCGCGGAAGGGAAAACGGCGCCGGTCGTCGTGACGAAAGAGCAGGTCAGCGAATTGTTGGGCAAGCCGCGCTTTTACGCCGAAGTCGCGGAACGGACGACAATGCCGGGCGTCGCGACGGGAATGGCGTGGACGCCGGTCGGCGGCGATATTTTGTTTATCGAAGCGACCAAGATGCCGGGCGGAAAAGGTTTTATCGTCACCGGGCAATTGGGTGATGTGATGAAAGAGTCCGCGCAAGCGGCGTTGTCGTTCGTGCGCTCCAAATCGAAAGAGTTGGGGATTGACGACAAAATGTTTCAACGCAACGACATTCACCTTCACATTCCCGAAGGCGCGACGCCGAAAGACGGACCGAGCGCAGGCGTCACGATGGCAACGGCGATTGCCTCGTTGTTGACGGATCGCCAAGTCAAGAACGATATCGCCATGACCGGCGAAATCACATTGCGCGGCCGCGTGTTGCCGGTGGGCGGCATCAAAGAAAAAGTGCTCGCCGCGCATCGCGCCGGTTTGAAACTGGTGATCCTGCCCAAACGGAACGAAAAAGATTTGGATGATCTGCCGGATCAAGTGCGGAGCGAACTCAAGTTTGTTTTAGCCGAGCAAGTCACCGATGTTTTTGCGGCGGCGCTCAGCGCGAAACGCGTCAAGCCGTCCAATGGCGCGGGCGCGAGCGGCATCGAATTGCGCAAAGAACGCACGCCGCGCGTCGCGAAAAAGCGCGAGTAATTTTTCTTGTAGGGGCAATCCTTGTGGTTGCCTCGCATGGGCGACTACGCGGATGGGCGACCACAAGGGTCGCCCCTACATTAACAACCCAATCGTTTTATTACACCCGCGGATGCGGCAGATTATTATTGACGCCGCGTCCGTATTCAGGAATGGGTCGCCGGCGGAAAAAACAAATGGCGCGCCGGGACGCTCCCGCGATTATTCGATATTGAATTTCCATATTGATGCGGCAGTGTCTTTCGTGCGACTATATTGACTTTGACCATATTGCGCACGTCTGCGCCGACTAGTAGTGCATCCACTTGAAAGTGCGGGGTTCGACCCGGATTTTCGGGCGAATTTGAGCGTGAGCCCCAATCAGGTTGTTATTCAACTTTTTCAAGTGGCTGCACTAGTGTCCGACACTTATTTTGTGCGGACACCGTTTTGCTCCCCGCTGACCCTTCCTCTCGTCAGTTATCAGTAAACAGTAAACAGTAAACAGTGGTCAGTCTGACTAATCACTGTTCACTGATGACTGCTGACTGTTCACTGGCATCAAGGAAGGACCTCTATGCCTCCACGCAAGAAATCTACCCAACGCCTATGGCGGCGAATGGATTTACATCTCCACACGCCCGCGTCCGTAGATTACAAACAACCGAATATTTCTTATCTCGATCTGCTCCGCAAAGCCGAGCAGAAAAATCTCGATGTGATGGCGTTCACCGATCACAACAGCGTGCGCGGTTATGCGCGTATGCTCGAAGAGATTGAGAACCTCGAACTCTTGGAACGCCTCAAGCGTTTGCGCGATGATGAACGCGTCGCGCTCGATGAATTTCGCCGCCTGCGCAAAAAAATATTGATTCTGCCCGGTTTTGAATTCACCGCCACGCTGGGCTTTCACGTGCTCGGAATTTTTCCACCCGAAACGAACGTGCGCGATCTCGAACATCTGCTCCTCTCCTTGCGCGTTCCCTCCGACAAACTCGATCAGGGCAGCGGCGAGGTTGGCGCGACGAGCGACGTGCTGACCGCGTACCGCACGATCAATGCAGCCGGCGGACTCGTGATTGCCGCGCATGCGAATTCGTCGCACGGCGTCGCGATGCCGGGCTTTGATTTCGGCGGGCAGACGCGCATTGCGTACACGCAAGACGCGAGTCTGCACGCCTTGGAAGTGACCGACCTCGATTCCAAATCGCGGCGACGCACCGCCGCGTTCTTTAGCGGCGTCAAGCCGGAATATCCGCGCCGCATGCACTGCATTCAAGGTAGCGACGCGCATAAACTCGATTTCGATTCCAAATACAAAAACGAAATGGGCTTGGGCGACCGCCCGACCGAAATGCTGCTCGACGACATTTCCTTCGCTTCGATCAAGCAGGTTCTCAGCGGCAACGATTTTTCGCGCACGCGTCCGGCGCGCTCGACCGCCGAAGAGCCGTTCGATCCGTTGCGCGAAGCGCGCGAACAAGGCAATTCCCTCGTCCAAGCGTTTCACGATCATTTCGGCGACAAGCGCGGCATTCAACGCGAAATTCTGCAAGATGTCGTCGCGCTCGCGAATACAAACGGCGGCAACCTCTACGTCGGCGTGAGCGAGAATGTGCGCACCGCCGTCGCCGGCGTTGACCGCCCAGAGCAATCCACCACCGAATTGCGCGCGGCAATCACGCGGCAAATCACGCCGCCGCTTGAAGTACAAGTCGACGTGCTCAAGAGTCAAGGCAAAAATGTTTTGCAAGTGATTGTGCCGCGCGGCTCCGAAGCGCCGTACGCACTCGACGATGCGTATATTTATGTGCGCTCGGAAAATGAAACGAATCTCGCGGTGCGCGATGAGCTGATTCAACTCGTGCGCGATGCCATCGCGCTCGGCACGCTGACAACCCACGCGCCCGTGCCGGCGGCGGAAAGCGCGCCCGAACAGGTCGCGCCCAAAGTGAAACCGCCGCGGACCGGCGTCGAGATCACCGCGGTCGAAGTGAAAAAGAGCACGAAATATTATGCGCTCCGCGATTTGCGGAACGCGCGCATCGTCACGAATGTCACGCGTGCCAGCGCGCGCAAGTTGTGGCAATATGCGATCGAAGAGCATGAGAAAAGTCCGGTCAAGCCGACGCAAGTGAAATGGATGGGCGACATCGGGATTTGGAAACAACATAAACACAGCGGCAAGACGCGCTATGACTTGGTTCAACGCGCTGGCGCAAAAATTTTTGCGTATTATGGCGTGACCGAGGACGGCATCCATAGCGAATGGCGCGCGCTAATTAGCGGCGAGGAAATACCGGCGGTAGAAGTTGTCGCGGAAATGCCGGCAAGCGGAATGCCGATTGAAGAATTGCGTCCCCCAGAATCGCTTGTGGAAATGGAAATGCCGGTTGATACTTCAATTGCTCTGCCGGAGCCGCGCGTAGAAATCGCGCCAGAAATGCCGGCGGTGATTGAAGTGGAACCAGAGACGGCAGAAGAAATTCCAACGGTGATGAACGAGGTTGATGCGGAAATCCCGGAGGAGACGCCGGCGATGAGTGAGCCGGTTGTTGAGCAAACACCCAGCGAAATGCCGGCACGCGTTGAGCCGCCGGCGCAGCCAAAATCACGCGCGGAAATCTGGCGCGCGGAATTGGAGCGCGCGATGGAAGAGGCGCGCGCGGCGCAAGAGAAGAGAAACACAACTGGCAGTTAGAAACTGCGGCAACAAATGCACGAAGCCGACCTGCGTCGGCTGGTTCAAGAGTCCGGTGAATCTAGCCTGCGGAGGCAGGCTTGGTGCAGTTGTTGGCGCGATTTCAATCGCCAGAGAGGAATTCAAATGCGCGCTCCATATACTCAACTTTATTTGCATTGCGTTTGGGCGACGTGGGATCGGTTGCCTTTGATCAAACTAAACATTGAGCGCGAGTTATATTCCGCGATTCAAGCAAAATGCAGAGAACTGAAATGCGATGTGGTTGCCATCGGCGGAATTGAAGACCACGTTCATTTGCTGGTACGATTTTCGACGACACTCGCCGTCGCTGATTTAGTGAAAGAAGTCAAGGGGTCATCGTCGCATATGATGACGCACGCGGTTGTGCCGGGAGAATTCTTCAAATGGCAGGGTGCGTACGGCGCGTTCACGGTCAGCAAGGACGGAGTTGATCGAGTTGCTCAATATATTCTCAATCAGAAGACGCATCACGCGGACAAGCGTTTGTTTGAAGATTGGGAGAAATGTGAGACGGTGGATGAACCCGTTTGATAGACCGCGTCTTTTTCTAGTCGGCGCAGGCCGACTTTGTGCTGTTGTAGGCGCAGTTTTAACTGCTATTCTGATTTCCCACCCCGCGCGCGCGGATTCTCAAGCCATCACGCACACGATCGCGTGGGGCGAGACGCTTTACAGCATCGCGCGCGTTTACAACCTTCCGCCGGAATCTATCGCGCGCGCGAATAATTTTCCGGCGGATAGTTGGGTCTATGCCGGGCAACGCTTGGCAATCCCCGCCGATTATCGCGATGCCGCCGTTCCATTTCTCATCACCCCCAGCGGCTATTATTCCGTCCGCGCCGGCGATTCTTTGGAAAGTATTTCCACGCGACTGGCAATTTCAATTGACGCGCTCGCGTCCGCGAACGATTTGCCGCGCGATGGAATGCTCTACGTCGGGTGGCTGTTGAAAATTCCGGGCGCGTCGGCAACGCGTGAGAGTGCAGAAGCGGGTAGCGCAGCGACGTACATCGTCCAACGCGGCGACACGCTTTCCGCGATCGCGCTACGGCTCGGCTCAACGATTCACGCGATCGCGCTCGCGAATAATCTGCCCAACCTCTGGCTCATTTACACCGGGCAACGCTTGAAGATTCCGCGATTCTCTGCACCGAAAGCAAACACGATTTCTGCCGCGACTCCCAACGAAATTCGCTTGACGAACGTGCCGCTCTTTCGCCAGCAACAAACGTTGACGTGCGAAGAAGCCGCGGCGGCGATGGCATCGCGCGGACGCGTAACGGAAGCGCAATTGCTTGCCGCGCTGCCGCGCAACGACAATCCCTTTATGGGTATTCGCGGACGCACCAACGCGCCGGTCTGGGGCGGCTTGTCTGATTATGGCGTTTACGCGCCCGCGTTGAAAAAGAGTCTGGCATCGCTCGGTGTGAAATCAGAAATCCTGTCCGGTCAGGATTTTGAAACGTTCAAGAGTGCGATCGTGGAAAATTTGCGCGCCGGACGCGCGATTGTGTGGTGGCACACGTGGCAGGAATCGTACCAGGCGCCGGTCTTGGCGAAAGCGACCGATGGCGCGATGGTGAAGCTCGTTCCGTACGAACATTCCAGCGTCATTGTCGGCGCGAACGAGCGCGGTGTGATTTATCACGATCCGTACGACGCGACGGTCCGCGTGGCGACGTGGGCAGACTTCAAACGCGTCTCGGCGTATTTTGATAATATGGCGTTGGTAATTTATTGAACCGCGAAAGGACGCGAAAGAGCGCGAAATACGCGAAAGGAAAAAGGTTTTTGGCTTGAACTCACGACCCCGCGCGCGCGATCTCGGAATAAAAATTGGAACGCTGGAGCCGGGCAATTGGAATGCAATCACCGATGTGCCCGGCGTTCGCGTTGGACACACGACGCTGATTCAAGGCGATGGCAAACTCAATCCCGGCACCGGACCGATTCGCACCGGCGTCACCGCGATTTGGACGCACGCGGGCGATATGTTCCTCGAAAAAGTGACCGGCGTGGTGCATCGCATCAACGGCTTTGGCGAAGTGACGAACGCCGAACAAATTCGCGAAATGGGGTTCATCGAAGGACCCATCATGATTACGAATACGCTCAACGTCCCGCGCGTCGCGGACGCGGTGATTGACTGGCACTTTGCGCGGAATGAATCGCAAGGCGCGGAAACGTGGGGCGTGAGTCCAATCGTCGCCGAAACGAGCGATATGTGGCTGAACGATATTCGCGGGCGGCACGTCAATCGCGAACATGTTTTCGCCGCGATTGATTCCGCGGCGAGCGGCGCGGTGCCCGAGGGCGCGGTCGGCGGCGGCACCGGCATGATGTGCTATGAATTCAAAGGCGGCGTCGGCACCGCCTCGCGCAAATTGCCAGAGAAATTCGGCGGCTATACGGTCGGCGTTTTGGTCCAATCGAATTTTGGAATGCGCCAGCAATTGATGATTGACGGCGTGCCGGTCGGACGCGAGTTGCAAGACTATAAAGACCTTCGAGGTCTTGGAGACCTCGAAGGTCTGAAGAAAGAAGACAGCGGCTCGATCATCGTCATCGTGGCGACCGACGCGCCGTGCTCTGCGCGCCAACTCGAACGGCTTGCCGCGCGCACGCACAACGGACTCGCGCGCACCGGCTCGTATACCGGCAACACCAGCGGCGATTTCACGATTGCGTTCTCGACGACGCGGCGCAAAAACCATTTCAACGATACGCTCACGGTCACGGTCGAGCAGATCGTCGAGACCGGTGACTTGATCAATTATTTATTTTGGGCGGTTGTCGAAGCGACCGAAGAAGCGATCTTGAATTCGCTTTTCAAGTCGGATACGATGATCGGGCGCGATGATCGCGTGGTGCCCGGCTTGCCGATTGCCGAGACGGTGGAGATAATGAACAGGTACGGGCATTCGAACGTACATTTGCCGTAGGGGCGAGGCATTCGCCTCTGAAAAATCCTTTGCGATCTAGTTTGGAATATTCCCATCTTGCTATCGAATGAATCTTGATTTGGTGAATGCCTCGCCCCTACCCAATATGCGCATCGGCATCCTCACTCTCAGCGACCGCGCCTCGCGCGGCGAATACCAAGACGAATCGGGTCCCGTCATCCGCGAAATCCTCGCGCGGCAATTTCCGGACGCGGAATTCGTGACCGCGATCATTCCCGACGATCTGCCGCGCATCAAGCGCGCGCTCAAGCGCTGGTGCGATAAAGAAGAACTCGACTTGATCCTCACAACCGGCGGCACTGGCTTTGCGCCGCGCGATGTTACGCCGGAAGCGACGTGCGCGGTGATCGAACGCGACGCGCCGGGCTTGGTGCACGCGATGCTCGCGGCGAGTTTGCAAAAAACGCCGCACGCGATGCTGACGCGCATGGTCGCCGGTATTCGCGGGACGACGCTCATCGTGAATTTGCCGGGCAGTCCCAAAGGCGCGCGCGAAAATCTGGAAACCATTTTGCCCGCGTTGCCGCATGCGTTGGAGTTGTTGCGCGGTTCGGTAGGGGCGCATTGAGGAATGACACCCGCGACGACCCGCCCGCGCCTCAATCAATTTCAGCAAGCCGCGCTTTCGCTTTTTTGGTTCGGCACGAACGCGCATTGGGCGGCGATTCTCTTGACGACGTTGCCGAAACAAGCATTTTTGATTGGCGGCGACGCCGTGAAAGGGCAAACGCTCGGCACCGTTTTGCTCGCGGGCGCGTTCGTTTCGATGGTCGTTGCGCCGGTATTCGGCGCGTTGAGCGACCGGATCGTTACGCCCTTTGGACGCCGCAAGCCGTGGATTGTCATCGGCGCGGTGATGAATATCGCCGGCTTGTACGGACTTGCAAATTTCGCGCGCACTGGCGACCTGTCGTCACTGCCGCTGTTCATTCTCGCGTTTATGTGGGTCGAGTTTTGGAACAACGTCGCGACCGCGCCGTACTCCGCGCTCATTCCGGATATTGTGCCCAAAGAACAGCGCGGCAGCGCCGCTGGTTGGTACGGCTTGATGACGATTCTCGGCAATTTCGTTGGCGGCGCGAGCGCGTTGCTTTTCACGCGGCAGGGCGAAACCGATTTGAACGCGATCTACACTTTTGTCGGCGTGATTCTCTTGCTCGGAATGCTCAGCACGATTTTCTTGGTGCGCGAGCCGCGCGTCGCCGCGCCGACGACGCGCCTCAATTGGGGCGCGCTCGCGCGGAGCATGTTCGATCCGTTCCACTCGCATGATTTCCGCTGGGTGTTTTGGACGCGAATGTTGATGGTGATGGGCGCGTTCACGGTGCAAGAATTTCTACAATTCTTTATGCGCGATCAGGTTCGCGTGTTCAACCTGTTCGGTGCGCGCGTCGCGGAAAATCCGGAATCCGCCGTTTCGTTTTTCATTCTCGCGTTGCTTGGCGGCGCGTTGTTGAGTTCGCTCGCCGGCGGAATTTTGTCGGACCGGTTTGGGCGCAAAGCGATGGTCTACATTTCGAGCGCGTTCCAAGCCGCGGTGCCGTTCTTGTTCATTTTCATTTCCAGTTTCGATTTCGTGGTTGCGATGGGCATCGTGTTTGGTTTGGGTTATGGCGCGTATCAATCGGTCGATTGGGCGCTCGCGAGTGACGTGCTGCCGTCCGCCGACGATTACGCCAAAGATATGGGCATCTGGCATGTCTCGTTTACGCTGCCGCAAGTGCTCGCGACGCCGATTGCCGGCTTTTTGCTCGACAATTTTCAAGTCGTCGGGAAAAACATCGGACAAGCGAATCTTGGTTACACCGTGATTTTCCTTCTCGCCACACTCTATTTTGTTTTCGGCACGGTGCTCGTCCGCCGAATCCGAAAGGTGCGTTGATGCTGAAAGCACTTTCAGTGTATTCGACATTTTCCAAACTCGAATGTCCGCGCTGTGGGCATACCGCGCCACGCGATCACGTCGCATCGTTGTGTACCGAATGCGGTTCGCCGCTTTTTGCGCGCTACGATTTGAACGCCGCGCGCGAGAATTTGGTGGACGCGCGCGAGCCGGGGCTGTGGCGTTATCACGCGGTCTTGCCGGTCTTCGATTCCAAATTTCGCATTTATCTCGGCGAAGGGATGACGCCGCTCATCCACGCGCAGCGGCTTGGGGCAAAACTCGGGTTCACGCAACTATTTCTCAAGGAAGAATCGCGCAATCCAACTGATTCGTTCAAAGCGCGCGGGATGGCGGTCGCCGTTTCCAAAGCGAAAGAGTTAGGAATCAAAAAACTTGCCGCGCCGTCTGCCGGCAACGCCGGCAGTGCGCTCGCGGCGTATGCGGCAGCCGCCGGACTCGAAGCGCATATCGTGATGCCGAAAGATACGCCGCGCCCGATCGTCGAAGAATGTCGCGCGCTCGGCGCAGATGTGCGTTTGATCGATGGCTTGATCAGCGACGCGGGGCGCGTCGTGCGCGAACGCGCGGAGAGCGAGGGCTGGTTCGATGTCGCGACGTTCAAAGAGCCGTATCGCGCCGAAGGCAAAAAGACGATGGGGTACGAATTGTGGGAACAGATGGAGCGGAAATTACCGGACGTGATTATCTATCCGACCGGCGGCGGCACGGGTTTGGTCGGAATGTCTAAGGCGTTCGCCGAACTCGCGGAAATGAATGTGCTCGCGGCGGATTCGCCTTCACCGAAATTTGTCGCGGTGCAAGCGACCGGCTGCGCGCCGGTGATCAAATCGTTTGATGCCGGCGTGGACAGTTGTGAAATGTGGGAGAACGCGGAAACGTATGCGTCGGGCTTGCGCGTGCCCAAGCCGCTCGCGGACTATTTGATTTTGCGCGCGTTGCGCGAATCGCGCGGCACCGCGCTCGCCATTACGGACGACGCGATGCGCGACGCGACGAAATTGCTTGGCGCGCGCGAAGGCGTCTTCGCCTCGCCGGAAGCCGCGGCGACCGTTGCCGCGTTGGCGCCGTTGCGTGAGAACGGGTTTATCGCGCCTGAGACGCGCGTCGTGCTGTTTATTACCGGCGGGGGCTTGAAATATATCGAATGAGGCGTGAATGCGGGCGCATAAGGCAAAAGTACCTGGGATGTCGCGTTTGCGTTGGGAAATTCGTTATTACCTATAAGCGCAATTGGCGGGTTGTTGCCGCTCGAGTGTTGAAAGGAGATGTGCGATGTTTGGCACAGCAAATTTATTGGATCGGACGCTGAGTGGCACCACTGTCTTGTTGTTGGCTTTGATTGTGGCGATGATTCCGTTTCTGGGGTTGACGGAAGGGGAAATTCAGTTTCTCTTTGCGCTTTTTGTTGGTGGGCTCGTTTACGTCTATTTTCTGCGGCGAGCGCGCAATCGCTGGGGCTGGGCGCGGCTGGCTCCGTTCGCCGTCCCGATGAATGTGTTATTGTTTACGCTTGCCTTTTCCATTCTTCACCGTACCTCAAACCTTTTTTGGATTGGCTACTTTATTCTGCCGTTGACGGCGGCGCATGTCTATGGCGCACGCTGGGCATTTCTGAGTGGCATCCTGGCGAGTCTGGGTTATTTCGTCGTGATCGCGAGCCAAGGGATACTCTTTGTTTATATTGCCGAGCAAATGTTGGTCACGGTCGTCTTGCTGACTTTTTCATTACTCGCCGGCG
Organism: Chloroflexota bacterium; assembly: GCA_016199405.1. Classification (GTDB taxonomy): domain Bacteria; phylum Chloroflexota; class Anaerolineae; order UBA4142; family UBA4142; genus JACQGS01. Next base: position 13,367 of record JACQGS010000250.1, read on the forward strand.
GTCTCACGGAAAGTGTTCGGCGTCAACAGCGAGAGCTAGAAAGTCGGGTAGCCCAACGCACCGCAGAACTGGCTGACTCGAATGCCCAATTGCAAACTGAACTGCAGGAGCGACAGCGCACCGAGGAAACGCTCTCGCTCGTGAATGCAAAACTCACAGGGTCATTGCAAGAGTCCGAGTGGCGCAACCGCGAGATGTTCATGTTGACGGAAATTGACGATCTCCTCCAAACCTGTTTTAGTGTCGAGGAAGCTTTCCAAGTCATCAACCAATTTGTGCGGAAATTTTTTCCGAATGAAGCCGGCACGGTTTATGTGCTCAGTCCATCGCGGGATCTTTTGGAAGCGGTCGCCGTCTGGGGCGAAGTGACGCTGGAGCGCGAATTTGCGCCGGCGGATTGTCTGGCATTGCGAAGTGGGCGAGTTTATCGCGTGGAGGATGTCCAGTCGAATCTTATTTGCCCGCATGTGCATGCGAGCGAAGCCGGCGGCTATCTGTGTGTCCCGATGATGGCGTTGAGCGAAATCTTGGGGTTGGTTCATTTGCAGCATCCGGCGGGGGTATTGAGCGATTCGACCAAGGCAATCGCGATCACGTTAGCCGGGCACATCGCGCTGGCATTGGCGAACTTGAAATTGCGCGAATCGCTCCACCAAATGTCCTTTCGCGACGGTTTGACCGGCTTGTTTAATCGGCGCTATATGGAAGAAACATTAGAGCGCGAGCTCCGGCGCGCGGCGCGAGCGCAGAAATCGCTCGGGATTGTCATGCTTGACCTTGACCATTTTAAGCAATTTAATGACGAATACGGTCATGAAGCTGGCGATAAATTATTGCGCGAACTGGGAAGTCTGCTGAACAAAAACATTCGCGCGGGCGACATCGCCTGTCGGTACGGTGGAGAAGAATTCACTTTGATCTTGTCAGACGCCTCCTTGGAAACTATTATGCGCCGCGCCGAGCAAGTGCACGATCAGGTGAAACATCTTCACGTTCGGGTTGGCGGTCATCTGTTGGAGGGCATCACGGCTTCGCTCGGCGTTGCGCTCTATCCTAATCACGCGGCTTCAAGTGATGATCTTTTGCGCGCGGCGGATCACGCGCTTTATCAAGCAAAAAAAGAAGGACGGAATCAGGTCGTCGTGGCAGAACCATCCACCGCGATGGCAACCGATGCGCCAAAGCCGACCGAACCGAATCCCACTGATCCGATCTGAGATTATTTCTTGTCCATCTATTAGTTCTGTGCCCGCGCCTCCGACCTTCAACGGTTTTCCCCCGAACAAGTCACAAATCTGAATTTGTTCGATGCCGACGCGGTTCATCGTCGGTTGCTAAACTTTTCACGTGGGCAGTTTGCGCCGGTTTATACACATGAACACAAAGCAGTGTTTTGACGTATTAGAAAGTGAAAGACCGTTGCTGATTGACGGAATCGAAATCAAATGGAAAACCAATGACTCGAAAAAAACTACTGCTGGTTGTTGCAATTCTCGGTGTTTGCCTCTGCCTCGTCATTGCCGCGCTGGGCGCGCTCGCGTTTCCGCAAACGCGCGAACTGATCGGGCTCTATCAGCGCGAAGCCGCCTTTGTCACGGCGACGCCGCCCCAAGTTGCGCAAGCCAGCCCAACGCCGGCGCCCAGACGCGAAATCATTACGCCGCCGCTGGTTGTCTTTGGCACGCCGACGCCGCGCGTCATCGTCACGCCGACGCCGTTAGCGCAAACGCCGCTCGCGTCCGTCTCGCGTGATACGCTGAACGCGCTTGAACGCGTAAAGTTTCTGCCGCGCGATCTGTTTCAAATCGCGCCGCGGTTCAAAAAAAATCTGACGCTGGCGACGCCGACACTGCGCCCGCGCGCGCGGCAAGTGGGCGATAAGGAAAATTTCAATATCGCGGTCAGTACGCTTGGCGGCAAATACCGGACGGCGTCCGCCACATTGCAAGTCATTTCCCCGCATGCGTATTTTTGGGTGGAGGATGGCGGGCGCGCGGATCTCGACGCGCTAAACCGCTCGGCGGATTTTTTTGAGAAGAATATCTATCCGACCAATCACAAATACTTTGGGAGCGAGCGAATTCCCGGTCCCGACGGCGATACGCGCATTCACATCTTTAACGGAAAACTCGACAGCAACACGGGCGGTTACTACAGCTCGACCGACACCTATCCAACGTCGATTGCGCAGTTTAGCAATCAGCGGCATATCATTTACATCAACTCGCCGTCGGTCGCGCTCGGTTCATCACAGTACTATGCTACCCTCGCGCACGAATTTCAGCATCTCATTCATAACAGCCAAGCCGGTCAAAAAGCCGGTTGGATCGACGAAGGGCTGGGCGATCTCGCGGTCAAGCTGAACGGATTTCCGGCGGGGTCCGCCGGCGCGTTTGCCGAAAAGCCGGAAACGCAACTCAATACATGGGCAGGCGACCCGAACGCGAACGCCGCGCATTACGGCGCGTCGTATTTGTTCTTCAATTATCTCGCCAGTCGTTTTGGACCCGATCTCATTCGCGATGTCGTCCTTGCGCCGTGCGAAGGAATTTGCGCGGTGCAAAGCGCGCTGAACAAGCGCGCGCAGGGCGCGGCGTTCGATGAAATTTTTGCCGATTGGACTGTAGCCAACATCCTAAACGATGCCTCCATCGAAAACGGGCGTTACTCGTACCCCAACGAAGGCAACTTTCGCGTCACGCGCCAAGTCAAGCTTTCCGATTACCCGGCGCAATTCACGACGACCATTCACCCGTACGCGACGAATTACTATTCGCTTCAGCCGATCGGCGGCGATGTGACCGTTTCTTTCACCGGCACCACGACTACCAAGCTGATCCCAACCAATCCGCCGTCCGGGCGCTGGCTCTGGTACTCCAACCGCGCGGATTTATCGAATATGCATTTGACGCGCGAGGTGGATCTGACGCGCGTGCCCAAGGCAACGCTGCAATTTTCGGCGTGGCACGATATCGAAAAGGATTTTGATTACGCGTACGTCGAGGTCTCGACCGATGGCGGCAAAACGTGGGAGACGCTGAGGGGCAAGACGACGACCAACGACGACCCGAACGGCGCGAATTTCGGAAACGGATTCACCGGTAAATCCGGCACCGCGGATGAGCAATTGCCGGCGCAATGGGTGCCGGAACAAATAGATTTGACGCCGTTTGCCGGCAAAAAGTTTTTGCTGCGCTTTGAGTACATCACCGATGATGCGCTGAATCAGCCCGGGTTTGCGGTAGACGACATTGCGATCCCCGAAATCAATTTTGCGGACGATGTGGAGAAAGGCGCGGAAGGGTGGACGGCGAGTGGGTTCGTGCGGGTGGACAATGTCTTGCCGCAAAAATTTATTATTCAAGTCGTTCAAATTGGCAGCAGCACGCGCATTGCGCGCATTCCCTTGGACGCGTTGAATCGCGGGAGCGTGACGATCACCGGCTTTAACAACCTGACGAGCGTACAAGTAATTGTCACGGCGGAAGCGCCGACGACGACCGAAGCGACGGATTATCAACTCGCGGTGACGCCGAAGTGAAGTTGAACGGCGCGCAGGCAGTCATTTTTGACCTTGATGGCTTGATCGTGGACAGCGAGCCGCTCCATCAAGAATCGTTCAATATTTTGCTCGCGCGGCATGGCATTGCTTACCGTATCGCCGAAGAGGAGTACGGACGCGTGTTTGTGGGCGTGCCCGTGCGCGAGAATTGTGAGTGGCTGATCGCAAACCTCGGCTTGAAGATTTCGGCGGAGCAGGCAATCGTTGAACGAGAAGCGGCATTCTTGGAATTGATTTCCAATCCGCGCAATTTGGTTGTCATGCCGGGCGCGAGGGAGATAATTGAGAGATTGAGAGAGAAAGATATTCCGCTCGCGCTGGCGACCGGCGCGTCGCGCGCGGAAGCGGAGACGATGTTGCGGGGCATTGGGATGACGGGTCATTTTCGCGCGGTCGTTACCGGTTCGGACGTGGCGCGCGGCAAACCCGCGCCGGATATTTATTTGCGCGCGTTGGAGCGGATGGGATTTGCCGGCGAGAATTGTCTTGCACTGGAAGATAGTGCGAGCGGGATCGCGGCAGCGAAGAGTGCAGGTCTGCGCGTGATTGCCGTGCCGAATCGTTACACAAGACATCAGGATTTATCGGGCGCGGATGAAAAGGTGGAGAGTTTGGAGGAGATGATAAATCTGATGTAACTTGGATCTGTCATCAAGTCGTAACCAATGCCCATAGACTTTGCCCCGAACGCGTGATAAAATAGGCAATACCGCAAAACTCACTTTTTGACTAAAGAGGGTTCTCGTGCAAACTGTCTCTATCCGATCAAAGAAAGAGCAGCGCATGAGAACCCCAAAGACATTATACCACACCACACCGACGATTTATCC
>JACQGS010000248.1 GCA_016199405.1 Chloroflexota bacterium
CTCCCCTTTTCAACAAACACCGAATGCCTCGCGCGTGTTTCGCAAGGCATTCACCTTCACAATTTACTCTTCACTGAATGCTGTTTACTGATCACTGAATACTGATCACTAACTTAGTGATGCCCGCAACCGCCGCCGCCACCGCCGCCCGAACTGAACGATTGTCCGCACGCGCACGATGTCGTCGCGTTCGGATTCTCGATGCGGAAGCCGCCGCCCATCAAACTGTCCACGTAATCGACGACCGCGCCTTCCAAGTACATCGAGCTGGCGCTATCGAGATAAACGCGAATGCCGTTCGAGTCGAAAACGAAATCGCCTTCTTCGCTTTTTTGCTCGAACGCCATGCCGTACTGAAAGCCGCCGCAACCGCCGCCGGAAACAAAGATGCGCAGACCGTACCCCTCGAGATTTTTCTCGGCGAGAGTTTTCTGAACGCGTTCCGCCGCGAGCGGCGTGACCTTGATCGGCGAATCCGTCACCATCATCTCATCGGCGATGGTCGTAATTGGGTTATCCATGCTGTCCCTCCTTGGGGTGAAAATTGGAAATTAGAGATTGGAGATTGGAGATTGGAAATTGGATTTTTGGCTTTTGACTTTTGGCTTTGAGCTTTGAACTTTGGGCTCATCCCCCAATCTGCGACATAATCCGCGTCTCGGCAATGACATGTTCGGCAAGCCCATGCCCCCACGGTTTATTCCAAACCCCGCCCTGCATCAACTCGCGCAGATCATCGTCCGATGCGCCCGCGCGCAGCGGCGCGAGCAAATCCACTTCATTATCGCGCAACAAACACAAACGCAAACGGCCATCGGCATTCAAGCGCATTCGATCACAACCCGCGCAAAACGGCTCGGTCACCGAACTGATAAAGCCGATTGTGCCCAACCCACCGCGCAAGCGATGCGGCCGCGCCGGATTGTGTCCGTCCCAATCGAGCGGCTCGAGTTTGCCTAACGCGCTCTCGATGCGCAAACGCATCTCCGCGACCGGCACCACCGATTCCATTTGAAAATCCGCGATCGCGCCGAGCGGCATCACTTCGATAAAGCGCATATCCCATTCGTGCTCCAGCGTCAACCGCGCGAGGTCAACAATATCCTCTTCGTTATGACCACGCACGACGACCGAATTCAGTTTGATCGGCTTCAAGCCCGCGCGTTCAGCCGCCAAAATGCCGCGCCAGACCTGATCCAATTGCCCAAAGCGCGTCATCTTGTGAAAGCGTTCCGCGTCGAGCGTGTCAATGCTAATGTTGACGCGTTTCAATCCGACGCGCGCGAGCGGCTCGGCAATTTGCTCCAACTTGACCGCGTTCGTCGTCATCGCGATTTCTTTGATGCCCGGAATTTCCGCGATGCCTTGCACGATATTGACGAGGTTCGGGCGAATCGTCGGCTCGCCGCCGGTGAGCCGGATCCGATCAAAGCCAATCGTCGCCGCGATGCGAATGAGTCGAATCAATTCCGCATCGGTCAAGAGATGCGGCAGCGGCGCGTAAAAATTGCCTTTCGCCGGCATACAATAGACGCACCGAAAATTGCAGCGGTCGGTGAGGGACACCCGCAAATAATGAATCTCGCGCCCAAACGAATCTTTCATTTCACGCTCACTCGAAATTCACACGTACGGCTTTGGCTCAACATACAGCATTGCATTTCGACCGGCGCGCCCACGAGTTCGCCGATCATCGCCGAATCCATTTCGCACAGCTCGGGATGTTGGCGCGCGACGTCTTGGTACGGACAATTGCAAATATTGATCGTCATTCCGTCATCGGTCTGTTTCCAACCCGCCATATAGCCGCGCTGATTCAAAAATTTTGCCGCGCGCTCGACGCGTTTGCGCGGCGGCGCATCTTTCGTTACTCCCGCCGTTTGCGCGGCGGCTTTGCCGGCATCGCGCAAGAAACCGCGCGTGCGTTTCTCGCCGATCGTCGCGTTCAACTCGCCCAAAAGACTCGCGGAGAGCCAGCCGTATTGTTGCGGCAATTGCGCGCACGCGCAATCCGCTAATGCAAAACGCGCCGCGGGACGACCAACGCCGCACGGTTCGCCCTCCTGCGCGGTAATCAAGCCCTGCTCTTGCAAAATGCCGAGATGATAACGCATCGCGAGCGTGGACAATTTTGCCGAATGTGCGATCTCTTCAATCGGCAGCGGTCCCTGCTTGCGGAGCGTTTCCAAAACCACTTGGCGAACGTTTGACATTTCGACCGCATTATACACGCCGGCGGTGGGCTTGTCAATAAGTACAATTTTTCTTATAGAAATTCAACTCTCACGTGCGACGTGCGTTGGGCGACCACAAGGGTCGCCCCTACAAGCGCGTCGCCCATTCCGCTTTGTCCCATTTCCCCTTTCCCGTATAATGCGCTATTGGAACGAGCAACCTGCGACTTGTGACCCGCAACCTGCAACCTGTGACCCGCAACCTGCAACCTGCGACTTGTGACCTGCAACCTGCGACCTGACTCATGAAACTCCTCGCCATTGATATCGGCACCGGCACGCAAGACATTTTGCTTTTCGACCCGGCAATCGAGATTGAAAATTGTCTGCAAATGATCATGCCGTCGCCGACCGTGCTGGTCGCGCGGCAGATTCGCGAGGCAACCGCCCGCGGCGCGGACGTTCTGCTCACCGGCACGATCATGGGCGGCGGTCCGTCGCAATGGGCAGCGGAAGATCACGTCCGCGCCGGTCAGCGCGTTTTCGCGACGCCGAGCGCGGCATTGAGTTTCAACGATGAAATCGCGCAGGTCGAAAAGATGGGCATCCGCGTCATCGGCGACGACGAAGCCGCGCGCATGCAGAACGCAACGCGGGTTGAATTACGCGATGTAGATTTGAGCGCGATTGAAAATTCTTTCGCCGCGTTCGGCGTGAAATTGGAATACGACGCGCTCGCGATTGCGGTCTTCGATCACGGCAACGCGCCGCCGGGCTATTCCGACCGGCTGTTTCGTTTCGACTTTCTCGCGGAACGCCTGCGCGCGTTCAACAGCCCCGCCGCGTTCGCGTTTATGCGCGATGATATTCCGCCGCGCCTCACCCGAATGCGCGCGGTCGCCACCGATGCGGGTCGGCGCTCCCACGCGCCGACAATGATCATGGATACCGCGCCGGCAGCGGTGCTCGGCGCGCTCGAAGACGCGCGCGTACGCGCACATCGCGACGCGATCATCGCAAACGTCGGCAATTTTCACACGCTCGCGTTCCGCTTCAACGACGGCACGATCACCGGCGTATTCGAGCATCACACCGGCGAATTGCAACCGGAGCAACTCGAAAATTTTCTCGCGCAACTCGCCGCCGGCACGCTGACGCATGACGCGATTTTCAATTCGCAAGGGCACGGCGCGATTATTTTCGACAAGCGTGCCATGCCGCTTGAATTCCTCGCCATCGTCGGTCCGCGGCGCGGGATGCTCGCGCGCTCGCCTTTGCATCCGTACTTTGCGACGCCCTACGGCGATATGATGCTGGCGGGATGCTTTGGCTTGGTACGCGCATACGCGACGCTCAATCCGGATGCCAGAGATGAAATAGACCACGCGCTCGAAAAGGCGCGCGAGATCGTATGAGGACAATTTTCGATTTTCGATTGCTGATTAGGGATTCACCTTCAATCGAAAATCGGCAATCGGCAATTGAAAATGGAAAGAGTCTTCACCGAACAAGAGTTGAAAAACTACGACGGCTCGCGCAGAAATCCGGTTTACGTCGCGCACAAAGGCATCGTGTACGACGTCACGTCGAGCGGGCATTGGCACACCGGCCTGCATCGCCAATTGCATTTTGCCGGGCAAGATTTGACGGATGAAATCGCCGACGCGCCGCACACCGATTTGGTTTTCCGGAAATTTCCAGCCGTGGGCGTATTGAAAACGTAAACGGAATACGCAATACGTAATACGAAAAACGTGTTCCGTTGAGTTGAAACGAGGACTCAATTGACCGGTACAATTCTGAATGTCATCACCGTCATCATTGGCGCGACGCTGGGCGCGCGGCTGGGGGCGCGCTTGCCGGAAAAAATGCGCGAGACCGTGATGAACGGGCTCGGGTTGTTGACGTTCGTGATCGGCATGCAG